>JANQTK010000082.1:3735-10345 GCA_030731695.1 Polaribacter sp. | reverse complement strand
GCGTTCAATAAAATAAAAAATATTCGCGAAAAAATTTTAAAAGGCGAAGATTTTGAAAAGGTTGCAGTTGAGTTTTCAGAAGATCCATCAGCAAAAGGCGATCCAGCATCAGGTAGAGAAGGAAATAAAGGGAATTTAGGCTATTTTTCTGCATTCAGAATGGTATTTCCTTTCGAAGATGCAGCTTACAAAACGAAAGTAGGTGAAGTTTCTACACCATTCAAAACCCGTTTTGGATATCATATTTTACAAGTTGATTCTATCAGAAAATCAAAAGGAGAAGTTGAGGTTGCTCATATTTTAATTACTGACAAAACCGAAAAAGGAGAAAAATTAGTGAATGAAGTGTATGATAAACTTCAAAAAGACGAGCAATTTAAAACTTTGGCAAGAAAATATTCTGATGACGAGGGAACAAAATCAAAAGGGGGTGTTTTGCGCAAATTCGGAATGGGAGTAATGGTTAAAGAATTTGAAGATGCTGCTTTTGGTTTGGAAAAAGAAGACACGTATTCAAGACCCTTTCAAACAAGATTTGGTTGGCATATTGTGTATTTGATTAAAAAATATCCAATTGATTCATTTGAAAATTTACAGCCAGAATTACTTCAAAAAGTTCGTTCTGATGAAAGAGCTCAATTGTCTCAAATGGCCGTTATTCAAAAATTAAGAAAAAAATATACCATTACTGAAAACGAAAATGCAAAATCAATTTTTGATTTAAAAAACATCAGAAATATTGGAAAAGATTCTCTTCAAACAGAAATTTTAAAAATAAATGATTTAAGCATTTCTCAAGAAAAATTTGTGAATTTCATCAAAAACAAAACAGGAAAAGCTGTTTTTGAATTGTTTGAAGATTTTAAAAATGAAGAAATTTTAAATTACTATAAAGTAAATCTAGAAAAATCAGAACCTGAATTTGCTGTAACACTCCAAGAATATAAAGATGGTTTGTTGTTGTTTGAATTGATGCAACAAACAATTTGGGAAAAATCAACCAAAGATTCTTTAGGATTGAAAACTTTTTTTGATGAAAATAGTAGCAAATACAGTTCAAACGATCTTGCTAAAGTAAAAGGAGAAGTAATGAATGATTATCAAAATTTCTTAGAGAATAGTTGGATTGCTGAGTTGAGAAGAAATGTTATCATCGCTATTGATAACAAACAATTGAAAAATTTAATCAAACTTTATAACAAAAAATAGTGAAACAGTTGTTGCTTTTATTTTTTGGAATACTTTTTTTTACGTCTTGTGAATACTTTGATTTTCGGAGTAAAGAAGAGGAAGAAGAGGAAATTGTAGCCATTGTAAATACCCAAAAATTGTTTAGAGACGATATCAAATCTATTTTACCAGAAAACTATACTAAAAATGATAGTACACTTTTGGTAAGAAGTTTTATCAATAATTGGGCTTTAAAACAACTATTATTATCAAAAGCAGAAAAAAATAGTTCCCTAGAAACCACCAACGAAATAAATAAATTAGTCAATGATTACCGAGAAAGTTTGTTGATTAATAATTACAAGGAAATGTTAATCAATCAACAATTAGACACTGTAATTTATTCGAATGAAATTGATGATTTTTACAAAATAAACAAAGAGAACTTTAAATTGAATGAAGATTTAATCAAAATAAAATACCTTCATTTTGATCATAAAGTGGTCAATAAAAACGAATTGATTCGGCTTTTTAGATCAGAAAGAATTGACGATTTAGAATCATTGCAAAAGCAACAATTAAGCTTTAAGCAATTTCAATTTAATAATGATGTTTGGACATCAGTTGACAAAATTTCCACAATTTTACCATTTTCGAGAGATATTTTGTTAAATAAAACCAAATATCTTGAAAAACAAGATTCAATAGGGTTATATTTGATTTCTATTAATGATGTTTTGGTTCGAAATGAAACAGCGCCATTGAATTATATAAAACCACAAATAAAACAAATGATTTTGCACAGACGCAAAATAGAATTGATTAAAGATATAGAAAAAATAATATTACAAGATGCCACAAAAAACAACAACTTTAAAACATACTAACCTAATTATATTTTTCCTTTTCTTAGGATTCACAAGTTTTTCCAGCTTTTCACAAAGAGTAAAAATTGATGGAGTTGCCGTAGTTATTGGTAAAAACATTGTTTTGAATTCTGATATTGAAAAGTTCAAACAAGAAATCGAAAAAAGATCAGAGGGGAAAATTAAAATTTCTGACTGTGAAATGTTAGAAGAATTGATGCAACAAAAACTATTGTCTCATCATGCAGTTGTAGATAGTGTTACTGTTTCTGATGCTGAAATTACAGCGAATGTAGATAGAAATATTGCATACTTTACCCAAGAATTTGGTTCGGTTGATAAAGTAATTAAAGCCTATGGTTTTAATAGTATTGAAGATTTAAAAACTGAAATCTACAATGTTGAAAAAGACAATATGCTTATCCAAAGAGAGCAAGCAAAAATTACAGAAAAAGTTGATGTAACACCAGAAGAAGTACGTTTGTATTTTAACGGTTTGAAAGATAAAGGCGAATTGCCAGAAATTCCTGCAGAAGTAGAAATTGCACAAATTGTATTTAAAGCAATTCCATCAAAAGAAGAAGATGATCGTATCATTGAAAAATTGAATGAGATAAAAACTCAAATAGAAGAAGGAGCTAATTTTAAAATGAAAGCGATTATCAATTCTGATGATCCAGGAGTAACAAGCAATGGAGGTCAATACGAGGTAACTAAGGATTCTCCTTTCATCAAAGAATTTAAAGAAACAGCTTTTAGTTTAGATGTAGGTCAAGTTTCAAAACCTTTCAAATCAGATTTTGGATATCACATCATGCAATTGCATGAAATTAGAGGAAATAAACGAATTGCATCTCATATTTTGATGCGTCCAAGTGTTCCTGATCAATTGATAAATGACACAAAAAGCAAAGCTGAACAGGTGAAACAAGATATTTTAGATGGTAAAATAACTTTTGAAGAAGCTGTAAAACAATATTCTCAAGATGATGATACCAAAAACGATGGAGGATTGATTTCAAACCCTTACAATGGCGAATCAAAATTTGATTTGACAAGAATGGATCCAGATTTGTATGGTAAAGTTGCAGAATTAAAAAAAGGAGAATATACATATGTGTTTTTTGATCAAGATCAAAGTGGCATAAAAATGTTCAAATTTATGTTGATGAGAGAAAGAACAGACACTCACGTTGCAGATTTAGTGCAGGATTATGTGAAAATTCAAGAATTGGCATTGATGAAAAAGAAAGAAGAAGTGATTGCTAAATGGTCAAAAGAAAAAATAAAAGATACTTACATTAAATTATCTGAAATTCACAATAAATGTACGTTTGAAAAAAATTGGAAAAAAGAAACTGCTAACTAATGTCTGATGTGGAAGCTGTAAATGATTTGGTAAAAAAATACCAATCATTACAAACCGAAATAGGGAAAGTAATTATAGGACAAAAAGATGCTGTAAATTTTACGCTTTTGTCGATTTTTTGTGGAGGACACTCCTTATTGATTGGTGTTCCTGGCTTGGCAAAAACATTATTGGTAAATACGGTTTCTGACGTTTTAGGATTGCATTTTAAACGCATTCAATTTACACCAGATTTAATGCCTTCAGATATTTTGGGAAGCGAAATTTTAGATCAAAACAGGCAATTTGCTTTTATAAAAGGCCCTATTTTTTCCAATATTATTTTGGCAGATGAAATCAATAGAACACCTCCAAAAACGCAAGCAGCTTTGTTGGAAGCAATGCAAGAGCGTTCTGTAACGATTTCAGGAAATCATTATAAATTAGACCTGCCATTTTTTGTATTAGCAACCCAAAACCCTATTGAACAAGAAGGAACCTATCCATTGCCAGAAGCCCAATTGGATCGTTTTATGTTTTCTATTAATCTAGAATATCCTTCTTTTGAAGAAGAAGTAGCAGTGGTTTTTAACACTACAAGCAATCAAAATCAACAATTGAATGCTATTTTTTCAGGACCAGAAATTATTGAAATTCAACAATTAATTCGAAAAATTCCTGTGACGAATAATGTGGTTGAATATGCTGTAAGATTGGTTGGAAAAACAAGACCTAAATCAGCTGAAGCTACAGAAATGGTTAAAAATTATTTAGATTGGGGAGCAGGACCAAGAGCTTCTCAAAATTTAGTTTTAGCAGCAAAAGCACATGCAGCAGTTCGTGGAAAATATTCACCAGATATTGAGGATGTAAAGGCAGTTGCTATTCCAATTTTATCGCACAGAATTGTAAAAAATTACAAAGCTGAGGCTGAAGGAATTACAGTTTCGGATATCATAAATTCACTTTTATAAAGATTCTTCTTCGTTTTTATATTCAAAAAAGCTAAACACATTTCCTCCATATCGTTTGTCATAACTATGGTTTTTGTGTTGAGATAAATCCGTATTTTTTGAATGTTCAATGATTAACAATCCCTCTTCAGCAATCATTTCTTTTTCAAAAACAACATCAACAATTTGCAAAAACTTTTCAGTTTCGAAATGATATGGTGGATCAGCAAAAATAATATCAGCTTGCAAAGTTGTTTTTTCTAAAAAAGAATACACATCGCTTTTATAACTGTTTATATCGAAATTAAGCTCTTTAGAAATACTATTGATATATTTTATACAATTGTAATTTTCGTCAACAGCAACTACGTTTTTGCTGCCTCTTGAAGCAAATTCATAACTGATATTTCCAGTACCTGCAAACAAATCAATTACAGAAATCGCATCAAAATAAAAATGATTGTTTAAAACATTGAACAATCCTTCTTTAGCCATATCTGTTGTTGGACGAACTGGCAAGTTTTTAGGTGCTTGCAATCTTCTTCCTTTGTGTTTTCCTGAAATTATTCTCATCCTAGTAAAATAAAATTTGAATGTTTTTTAGCGTCTAATTCTTTGAAAATAGCCTGAGAACTTTCTAGAAAATACACATTTTTAATGTATGTATATGCAATTTGATACAGGTCTGATTCTAGGGATATTTCTCCTGTAAAATACAATTTGAATTCTTCATTATTTAATTGTAATTGTTCAGCAATAAAGAGAATGTAATAGATAAAATCTTCTTTAGATTTGTATGAAAAAGAATTGCATAAAATCAATTTTTTATGTTCTAAAACAATAATATCAATTGTGTTTTTAGTTACATTTACGAACATCACCTTTTCTTCAAAATTATTTTTTTGAATCAATTTTTCTAAAAGAATAGTTGTGTGATGTTTATATTCAAATTCGCCAAAATTTTGAAACAGATAATTGTTGATATTTACATAAGGTACATAAACATTTTTTGCTTCAATTTCGGTAATATTATCAAAAGTGATATAATCTGTTTGTAAAGTTTTGATGTTGAAATCAAGATATGAATTTAAAGAATTATCATCAAAAAAATCATTAGGAATAAGCGTATGTAAACTATTTTGATGAATAACAAATACTTCATTGTATTCATAATGCAAAATAGGGTCTTCATTAAAAATAGATTTTATTTTTTCTGATAAATCTTCTAATGAATTGAGAGTTTCATCAAAAATATATTCTGAAAAATAAATGATTTCTTTTGAAATTAAATCTGAAACACAAAAAGAAAATCCATCCAAACTAAATTGGATGGATAGTATCTTATTGTGTGTTTTTTTTAAAGAAATGCTACTACTGCTTTTTTTCACCTGCTTTATCGTAAGATGGTGGCCAGTTTCCTCCAGTTGTTACTTCATCTAAAGAACCAACAGACACGTATTCACCTTTAATCTGATCAGTTTCAATTGCTTCCAATTCTTGTTTCACTAGAGATTCGTTCATACCTACTAAAATTGCTTTCTTAGAAGTTCTAGCCATAAAAGTAGGAACAACCAATCCTTGCACTTTTTCTACTTTAGATACTTCTAATTCAAATTCAACTCCTTCAACACCAGGAACTTTGAACATGTTTTTATAATCACGACCTTCGAAATATTTCATAACAGGCTCATAACCAATAGTATCAGTTACTCTTCTTTCTACATCTACAATAACTCCACCACCTCTATTTTCTTTTTCAATGATGGTTCTTGATTCTGTTAAAGCAAGTTTTGCTTGTTCTACAAAAGCGATCAACAAATCTTTGTTATTTGTGTATCTACCGTATTTTTCATAGAATTTTATTTCAGCATCTCTGATTATTTTCAGATTCTCTACAACTGGTGCATATTTCTTCACCTTTTCTTTGTTGAATTGGATAGGTTCCATGATGCCTCCATAAATTTTAAAGCCAAGAAAAACGGCTATGGCTAACAGGAAAATCGAAGGAATCCAACGTAATTTTAAAGGAAGATATTTAACAATTGCGAAAGCAAGAAGAACAGCTACTAAGACAGCTCCTATAATCATTAGTAATAAACTCATTTTATTTTGTTTTTAATAGTAATAAGGCAAATCTACAATTTTTTTTCAATCATAAAAACTTTTATTTATAAAGAAAGGTATCTTTGTTGAATTATATTTTTTATGATTCAAAAACCTGCAGATTTTTATGCGCAATTACGTGCAATTTTCCCTTTTTTAGCAACAGAAAA
>JANQTK010000082.1:0-3635 GCA_030731695.1 Polaribacter sp. | reverse complement strand
AAAAAGCAATCAAATGCGTCTATTTCATTTGTGTTGCAACCCAATAAGCATACCAATACTATTTTTATTGTTGATGAAGCTTCTATGATTCCTGATGAAAAACAACATCAAAATTCATTTGAAGCAACGTCTTTATTAGATGATTTGATTTCGTATGTATATTCAGGTGAAAATTGCAAATTGCTTTTTATTGGAGATACTGCCCAGCTTCCGCCAGTAAAATTAAATGTAAGTCCTGCTTTAGATTCAGAAATTTTAACACGACATTATTTTAAAGATGTAAAAGAGATTGAGTTGGATGAAGTAATGCGTCAACATGAAAACTCGGGAATTTTGTTCAATGCTACTCAATTGCGAAAATTGATTCAAAATGAAGGAAATCCATTTCAGTTTCACTTGAAATTTCCTGATATTAAAAGATTGGAAGATGGTTATGACATTGAAGATGCTATTATGGATGCTTACAATTCAAATGGAGTAGAGGATACTGCATTTATTGTTCGTTCAAATAAACGAGCAAATGAATACAATCAGCAAATTCGGATGCAAATTAGAGGTCAAGAAAATACCATTTCTGCGGGAGATTATATCATGATAGTAAAGAATAATTATTTTTGGTTGGATGAAACTTCTCCTGCAGGATTTATTGCAAATGGTGATATTTGCGAAGTTTTACGTATTTTTTCAATCAAAGAGATTTATGGGTTTTCATTTGCTGAAGTTACCCTCAGAATGATTGATTATCCAGAAATGATTCCTTTTGAAACCGTATTGCTTTTAGATACGTTGACAAGCGAAAGTCCCTCTTTGACTTATGAAGAATCCAACAAATTATATCAAGCTGTAAAAGAAGATTATGCTGATGAAACTTCCAATTACAAACAATTGTTGGCAATTAAAAAAAATCCGTATTTCAATGCGCTGCAAGTCAAGTTTTCTTATGCAATAACCTGTCATAAATCGCAAGGAGGTCAATGGAAAACGGTATTTGTGGAGCAACCTTATTTGCCAGATGGCGTTTCAAAAGAATATTACAGATGGTTATATACAGCCATTACAAGAGCCCAAGAAAAGTTATATTTGATAGGTTTTAAAGACGAATTTTTTGCCAGTTAATGCAGTAAATAATGAACAGCAATTGTCCCGAATTTATTGCCATACGTGTATTTTAAACCTTCAGATTGGCTAGTGTTGTAATTAAAAACGTAGCCAAAATGAAACCTATTTGCTGTAAATTTCAGTCCAATTTCAAGGTTAAAAACAACAGGAATCAATTCTTTCGTGACAGCACTTCCGGGATTTAAAAAACTTCCTTGAATGGTTGCATCATAAAAAGCATATCTAACAGTTGGTTTTATGAATAGAAAAGATTCAATTTCTCTAACATCATTCGTGTTTTCATCATTCAAATTGGTTTTAAAAGCAATAGAATTGGCTAATTTTTGCAAAGGTTTCAAGCCAATTCTGCCATAAAATCCAGTAGAAATATCTGTAAAAACAGTCCCAGTATTTGCGTTATTTACCCATGATATATCATACATTCCTGAAGAATCTTTGCCAATGTATGCGATGTATTCTGTGCCAAAATTAATTCCAAATGCATTTTTAATTTGATATTCCCAACCTGTGCCTAATTTAAAACCGTATATTTTATGAATAAAATCTTGCAATTCATTGCCAAATGCATTTTCTCCAATAACACCAATATCAACTGAAGTTGTTAGGATTTTGTTGGTTTTATAAACATTTGTAATTCCGAAATTCCCATACAAATAGCCTGCAAAAGGCCTGTCATGTAGCTCTATTGAAGTTATATTTGGTTTATTGGGTGTGTACATTTTATGACCTATTTGCCATTGAAAAATTCTTTTTTCAAGAGATTCTTTTTTGGTATCTGACAAATATCTGTAATTTAAAAACATACCATTTGTGTAATATCGGTCTCTAACAAAAGACACATAAAGGTCGTTATCATTTACAAAACTAATTTCTTTTGAAAATTTTTGTTGAGAAAACATCCAAAATGAATTAAAAATTAATAAAAGAGTTAGAAAATTTTTCATAGATGACAAATATAAATGAACAGATGTAAAATCATTCTTTTTTAACATAATTGTCAAAAAAAGGTTTTATTTTAGTGGTATTAAAAGCGATAGATGATTAATAAAGAAACATTAACTGCAGAGGATTTTCAAACCATTCAAAGTAATAAAGAATTATTAGCAAAAATAAAGGAGAAAACCGTATCTTACAATAAGGTTCAAGAGGCTTTATCATATAACAACGAACTTCGTCTTTTACAAATAGAATTGGTAAAATTGCAACGTCATATTTCCAATCATAATATGAGAGTTGCTGTTATTTTTGAAGGAAGAGATGCTGCAGGAAAAGGAGGAAATATCAGACGTTTTATGGAGCACCTCAATCCACGATCCAGTAGATTAGTGGCGCTAAACAAACCAACTGATGTTGAAAAAGGACAATGGTATTTTCAAAGATATATCAAAGAATTACCAAATCCTGGTGAAATTGTATTTTTTGATAGAAGTTGGTATAACAGAGCGGTTGTAGAGCCAGTAATGGGTTTTTGTTCGGAAATTCAATATCGAAATTTTTTATTGCAAGTTCCTGAATTTGAACATATGATGTATGAAGATGGTGTTGTAATCATCAAATTTTGGTTGTCAATAACCAAAGAAGAGCAATTAAAACGCTTTGAGGGCAGAAAAGAAAATCCATTAAAACGTTGGAAATTTAGTCCAGTTGATAAACAAGGACAAGTTTTGTGGGATAAATACACAGGATATAAGGCAGAAATGTTTTCAAAAACGCATACAACGTATAGTCCTTGGATGATTATCAAAACCAATAATAAAAAAGTTGCTAGATTAGAAGCCATGAGGCATGTATTGTCTCAGTTTAATTATGAAGGAAAATCGCAAGCAGGAACTGTACTCACTCCAGATCCAAATGTGGTGATGCGTTATTTTCGTTCCAATATTCATCAAATAGATTAATTGTATGAATTCAGACATCACAGAAGAGGAATTAAGAAGGTTAAATACCAAAAAAGGATTTTTAGCACTGCTTTTAAAAGAGCCTTATAGTGTTGAAAAAGCGCTTAGATATATTGATTATCAAAAGAAAATCGAAAAATTGCAAGCTGAGTTGATTCGCCTTCAAACTTGGGCAATTAATAATGATGAGCGTATTATTATTGTTTTTCAAGGAAGAGATGCAGCAGGAAAAGGTGGTGCAATAAGGCGTCTTACAGAGCGTATCAATCCACGTCACATGCGAATTGTAGCTTTACCAAAACCATCAAAAGACGAGGAATCTCAGTGGTATTTTCAGCGATATGTAGAGCAATTTCCAAAAGCAGGTGAAATTGTATTTTTTGACAGAAGTTGGTATAACAGAGCAGTTGTAGAACCTGTAAATGGATTTTGTACACAAGAAGAATATGAGATTTTTATGAATCAGGTGAATGATTTTGAACGAATGATTTTAGAATCGGGCATTCATCTCGTAAAAATTTACATGTCTATTTCAAAAAGAGAACAAGCAAAACGCTTTGCTGATATTAAAAATGATCCATTAAAACAATGGAAAATGACTAAATTAGATGAAAAAGC
>JANQTK010000081.1 GCA_030731695.1 Polaribacter sp. | reverse complement strand
GTCCAATCTTTTATTGAAAAATTCCAAACGATGAATAAAATCTGTATAATTTTTATTTTCAGAGGAACTCCAAACAACTTCTGCCAAAGCAATTGCTCTAGGAAAAACCATATATTCCACTTTTTCTGGAGTTGACAAATATTCTGTCCAAACATTTCCTTGAACACCTAAAACAAATTTTGATTCATCTGTTGATAATTCATCAGGAATTGGATTAAAATCATACACTTTTTCTAAAGGTAAAAATCCACCAATTGCCAATGGTTCAGCTTCATTATCAGACTGATAATAATCAAAATAACAATGCGAATTTGGCGTTAAAACCACAGTATGTTTTTGTTTAGCAGCATCAATAGCACCTTGGATTCCTCTCCAAGACATCACAGTTGCATTGGGTGCCAAACCGCCTTCTAAAATTTCATCCCAACCAATGATTAATTTTCCTTTAGAATTGATGTATTTTTCCATTCTAGTGATGAAATAACTTTGCAATTCATGTTCATCTTTTAAACCTTCTTTTTTGATCAAATTTTGACAATGAATACAATTTTTCCATTGCGTTTTTGGTGCTTCATCTCCACCAATATGAATGTATTTTCCTGGAAATAAAGGAATAACTTCGTCAATTACATCTTCAAGAAACTTAAAAGTGTTTTCATTTGTACAATAAATATCTTCAAAAACTCCCCATTTTGTGGCAACTTCAATTTGTTTTCCTGTACAACCCAATTCAGGATAAGCTGCAATAGCTGCTTGCGAATGTCCAGGCATTTCAATTTCTGGAATTACTGTAATTTGCCTTTCAGAGGCATAACTTACAATTTCTTTTATTTGTTCTTGCGTGTAAAATCCACCATATTTTTTTCCATCAAATTGTTGTGGCTCATCAGAAAAATGACCTATCAAAGTCTCCTTTCTAAAAGCTGCAATTTCTTGCAATTTTGGATATTTTTTAATTTCAATTCGCCAACCTTGATCATCAGTCAAATGCCAATGAAACGTATTCATTTTCAACATTGCCATCAAATCCAAGTATTTTTTGATAAAATCTACAGAAAAAAAATGACGAGAAACATCCAAATGCATACCTCTATAAACAAATTTTGGTTCATCTTTTATTTCTAAACACTGGATAGCAATAGATTTTGATGTTGTTTTTGGTGGTAATAACTGTAATAAACTTTGAACAGCGTAAAAAGCACCTTTACTTGATTTTGCGCTTATTTTTATTTGATTTTTATTAAT
>JANQTK010000080.1 GCA_030731695.1 Polaribacter sp. | reverse complement strand
GATGTATAATTGGAACGCAAACGAATTCCTGATCCAGCATTGGTTACCCCTTTTAACAAATCAATAATTACATATGCTGATTCTTCGCTTAAAACCTCTTGGGTTTTTGGCGTAAAATCTTTAAGAACTGTTCCGTTTTTGTCTTCAATTCTGGTGATAATCATTGGTTCAACTCGCAAACCTTTGTTGGCAAAGGTGCTGTAAGCACTTGTCATTTCTAACAAAGATAAATCAACTGCTCCTAAAGCTATGGATGGCATTGGTTTGATGGGTGTTTCAATTCCTGCTGCTTTTGCCAATCTTACCACATTTTCTGGAGCAACCATGTCAATTAATCGTGCTGAAATGGTGTTTACGGAACCTGCCAAAGCTTCTTTTATCGTAAGCATTCCTCCATATTTATTATCAGAATTGTCTGGAGTCCAATCTTGAATTAATCCATATTTTCCGGTAGGAATTGTATATCTGATATTGGGTAATTCATCACAAGGAGACATACTTAATTGATTGATGGCTGTTGCGTATACAAAAGGTTTAAATGTAGAACCTACTTGTCTTTTTTGTTGTGAAACGGCATCATAACTAAAATGTTTGTTGTCAATACCTCCAACCCAAGCTTTGATATAGCCTGTTTGTGGTTCTATTGAAACCAGTCCTGTTCGTAAGAAAAACTTATAATATTTGATAGAATCATTTGGTGACATGATGGTATCAATGTTTCCTTTCCAAGAAAAAACACTCATATCGGTTTTTGTATTGAAAATTTTATCAATTTCATTTTTAGATACACCTGCTTCTTTTAGGCGATAATATCTGTCAGAATTTCTTTTGGCACGTTCTAAAATCGAATTCATTTGATCTTTATCAATATCATAAAAAGGTGCGTTTTTATTTCTTTTCTGTTCATCAAAAAAATACGATTGCAAGTTTGCCATATGTTCTTTTACAGCTTCTTCGGCATATTTTTGAATTCTAGAATCAATAGTTACATAGATTTTTAATCCGTCTTTGAAAATATCATAATATTCTCCATCGGGTTTTGGATTGTTTTTTACCCAATCACGCATAACTTTTTGCAAATGCGATCTAAAATAAGTGGCATACCCATCACTATGACTTTCTGGTGTAAAATTGATTTTGAGAGGCAATCTTTGTAAAGAATCTTTTTGTTCTTCCGTTAGATAACCGTTTTTTTCCATTTGACTGAACACTACATTTCTTCTTTCTAACGATTTTTCTTTAGAAATTTTTCTATT
>JANQTK010000079.1 GCA_030731695.1 Polaribacter sp. | reverse complement strand
GTAAAAACTTGGGAAGGAGAAATTAGTCAAGGAATTTCGGGAGCTCAAATCTTTTCATTTTCTGTAGAAGATAAATACAAAGATGTAATTGCTGATTTAGAAAAATACCAAGGAAGGTACGTGAAACTAAATTATATTGAAAGATATACCACCCTATTTTGGTTAGGTGATACCAAATATTTTATCACAAAAGTTACTGAAGAAGATTCTCCCCATTTTAGAGTTAAATAACCCGTTTTATGAATTTATTTAAAAAAGTTAGTGAATCGCAAATCACTATTACTCAGCTAATGTTACCATCAAATTCCAATTTTAATGGAAAAATTCATGGAGGTCATATTTTAAATTTGATGGATCAAATTGCCTTCGCTTGCGCCTCAAAACACTCAGCACAATATTGCGTAACTGCTTCTGTAAACAAAGTAGATTTTGTAAATCCTATTGAAGTTGGTGAATTGGTTACTTTAAAAGCATCTGTAAATTATACAGGAAGAACTTCAATGGTAATTGGTTTACGAGTTGATTCTGAAAACATAAGAACTGGCGAAACCAAACATTGTAATTCCTCCTATTTTACAATGGTTGCCAAAGACAAAGACGGAAAAAGCACACCTGTTCCAGGAATCATTTTAACAACAAAAGCAGAAATTAGACGCTTTGCACGAAGTATTGTTCGCCAGGAAGAAGGTAAAAACAGAACTTCACGATTTGATAGAAACACTTTTAAAATTGATGATTATTTACATTTTTTTGAAGGAAGTAATTCAAAAATTGAACTAGAAAATTAAATTCAAAAAAACTACATTTTTAAAAATGCGTATAGACATTATTTCAGCAGCACCAAATCTACTTGAAAGTCCTTTCAATCATTCAATTGTCAAAAGAGCACAACAAAGTGGTATTGCAGAAATTGTGGTTCATGATTTGCGCGAATATGGTTTAGGGAAATACAAACAAATTGACGACACTCAATTTGGTGGTGGAGCAGGAATGATTTTAATGTTAGAGCCTATTGTAAATTGCATTAAAAAATTACAATCAGAAAGGATGTATGATGAAATAATTTACATGACTCCAGATGCAAAAGTTCTGAATCAATCTACCGCAAATTCACTTTCTTTGAAAGAAAATATTCTCATTTTAGCTGGCCACTATAAAGGTGTAGATCAGCGAATTAGAGATAAATACATTACAAAAGAAATTTCAATTGGCGATTATGTAATTACAGGAGGAGAATTAGCTGCAGCAGTTTTAGTTGATGCTGTTGTGCGTTTAATTCCAGGTGCAATTGGCGATGAACAATCCGCTTTAACGGATTCTTTTCAAGACAATTTATTATCACCTCCAGTGTATACAAGACCTGCTGAATTTGAAGGAATGAAAGTTCCAGAAATTTTATTATCGGGAAATTTTCCTAAAATTGATGATTGGAGAATGGAAAAAGCGTTTGAAAGAACTCAAAAAATTAGACCAGATTTAATTGATAATGAATAAATTGACTTCTCTTATCGCAAAAAATAAGGCCTTTTCTTGGGTTTTAGGATTTCAACTTTTTAGATTTTTAGTCTTGCCTTTTATGGGCTTAATGCCTCAAGATGCTTATTATTATTTATACGGTCAAAACTTATCACTTTCCTATTTTGATCATCCAGGTATGATTGGCTACATTTTACGATTTTTCTCAGAGCTTTTTGGAAAATCTGTTTTTGTGATCAAACTTGCTGATTTTACAATTACTACTTTAACAATTGCATCATTTTATAAATTAGCTTCTTATTTTTTATCTAAAAAAAAGGTAGAAAGAGCGCTTATTTTAATCACAACAACCTTATTTATTTCCATTTTATCTTTCAATTCAACTCCTGATGTGCCGCTTTTATTATTTTGGACACTCAGTTTAATTTGTTTGTACAAAGCAATTTTTGAAGACAAAAAATGGTTTTGGATTTTTGGTGGAATTGCTATGGGATTGGCTTTTAATAGCAAATACACTGCACTTTTATTACAAATTGGCTTAATTCTATTTCTGATTTTTTCAAACAAACACAGAAAATTATTGATTTCTCCTTGGGTTTGGTTATCCTTAATCATTTCAATAATTGTAATGTTTCCTGTTTTTTGGTGGAACTACCAAAATGATTTTGCTTCTTTTACTTTTCAATCTTCAGAAAGAACAACTTCTATTTCAGAATTTAAAATTTCACCTACTAATTTTTTCGGAGCAATTGCGCATCAACTATTGTTGTTATTGCCAATTTTATTTTTAGTTATTATCACATTTACATACAAATACATCAAAAGAGCCCTTTTAAAATTTAAAATTCCACAAGCGAAAACCTTGTTTTTATTGGCTTTTTTCATCCCAACTTTTGTTGGATTTTTCTCTATAACTCCAATTTACTGGGTAAAATTAAATTGGATGATGCCTTCTTACATCACAGGAATTATTTTGGCAGGCATGTTTATAAGCAACAAATTAGTAAAAACTCAAATTGTATTTTCAGTAGTTTTTCATCTGTTGGTGTTGGTTCAAATACTTTTTTATGTATTTCCAATAAAAAGTGATGATACTTGGATTGGTTGGAACGAATTGGCAATTGAAACTGAAAATTTGCAAGAAAAATATCCAAATACTTTTGTTTTTTCTGATGATAATTATAAAACAAGTGCTTGTTTAAACTTTTATATGAATCAAAAAGTATATGCACAAAATATTATTGGCATGCCAGCTTTGCATTTTGATTATTTAGGCGATGATTTATCAAATTTAAAAGGTAAAAATGCCATTTTTATTGATTCTGACAAAGGATTTAAAGATCATCAAATGAAAGGTGATTTTAATCCAGAATTAAAATATTATTTCGAAAAAGTAACTGAAATCCAACCAATTATCATCAAAAAACACGGAAAAGAAGTTCGTAAGTTTTGGGTTTTTTACTGCGAAAATTATCAAGCAAAAAATAATTAAATTTAATTTTAAGAAGCTAAAAAATATTAGTAGATTTGCAACCGCTAATTTAACCTCTGACGAGAATCGTGAATGTTGTTTTAGAAAATTATAAAATTTAAGATATGGAATCTTTAATAAAATTTGTTCAAGACGAATTTGTAACAAAAAAAGAATTTGCAGATTTTGCTGCTGGTGATACTATCACTGTTTATTACGAAATTAAAGAGGGTGCAAAAACACGTACTCAGTTTTTTAGAGGTGTTGTAATCCAAAAAAGAGGTTCAGGAGCTTCTGAAACATTTACTATCAGAAAAATGTCTGGAACTGTAGGTGTTGAAAGAATTTTTCCAGTAAACTTACCATCAATTCAAAAAATTGAAGTAAACAAAAAAGGAAAAGTTCGTAGAGCACGTATTTTCTACTTCAGAGATCTTACTGGTAAAAAAGCAAGAATTGTTGAAAAAAGAAGATAATATCTCTTCTTATAAAATTTTAAAAAAGCGTTGTAAAAATACAACGCTTTTTTTATGAACAATTGTTCATAACCTTGGTTAATATCTTGTTGATTATTAATTGATTAAAAAAATTGTAAAACTCAAAATCAGTTGTAATTTTACCTCATCATTTACAAAGTAATTTTAACTATTCATTTGAATAAATTGAAATACTAGTAAATTATAAAGCAACGTTCTTTATATAGTTGTTTGGAATTTTTCAAGATTACAACACTAATTTTAGTACAATGATGTTTGTTTTAAAAAACAATCGATTAAAAGTCAGTTTATTGTGTAATTATCAAAATGTAAAATTGAATCAGGAAAAACAACAAACTGAAACATCAAAACTAAAAATTTCTTTTTAGAGAAAGGAAAATTAAAATGATGTTTCAAAACAGAAATAGTAAACTATAATTTCTTTTCAATAAAGAAATATGAAAGGAAACTTTCATTTGCAAAGTAGCAATACAACGCAGTGTAAAAGACTATTTCAAGAAGCCATATCATTATTAGTAATGATATGGCTTTTGTATTTTAAACATATTTAAAAAAGTTGTTTTTTTTAAATTATTCTCACCATTTTAACGAAAATTGTAGGTTTATAACAATAATAATGTCGTTGTAAATTCTTAAATTTGCACCGCTAAAATCATTAGCAAAATCAATCATTTTTAATTTTAAGTAGTACACTTTTATAAACCAATCCATAATGGCTAAAATTATTTACACCAAAACCGATGAAGCTCCTGCTTTGGCAACTCGTTCTTTTTTACCAATTGTTCAAGCATTTACAAAATCTTCGGGAATAGAAATTGAAACAAAAGATATTTCATTGGCTGGTAGAATTTTAGCAAATTTTGCTGAGTACTTGACTGAAGAGCAAAAAGTGGAAGATGCATTGTCTTTTTTGGGTGATTTAGCTACAAAACCAGAAGCAAACATTATAAAATTACCAAATATTAGCGCTTCAGTTCCTCAATTAAAAGAAGCAATTACTGAGTTACAAAAATTAGGATATGCATTGCCCAATTATCCAGATGAAGTAAAAACTGATGAAGATAAGGCTGTTTTAGCATTGTACAATAAAGTAAAAGGATCTGCAGTAAATCCTGTTTTGCGTGAAGGAAACTCTGACAGAAGAGCTCCAAAAGCCATTAAAAATTACGCCCGCAAAAATCCACATTCAATGGGAGCTTGGACTTCCGATTCAAAAACAAAAGTTGCTACCATGAAAAAAGGTGATTTTTTCAATAATGAAAAATCAGTAACTGTTGCAAATCCAACAACTATCAAAATAATTCATACAGCAAATGACGGAACAAAAACTCCTTTAAGAAAAGAACTTTCTTTACTAAAAGGAGAAATTATTGATGCAACTGTAATGAGTAAAAAATTGTTGCTTGAATTTTTAGAAAGTGAAATTTCGGATGCAAAAAAACAAGGATTGTTATTGTCTTTTCATATGAAAGCAACCATGATGAAGGTTTCTGACCCAATCATTTTTGGACATATTGTAAAAACATACTTTAAAGAATTGTTCGAAAAACATGGACAAACTTTTGATAAAATTGGCGTTAACGCTAACAATGGTTTTGGACAGCTATTAGCAAGTCTTGATCAACTTTCAACTACTGAAAAATCAACAATTTTAGGGGATATTGAAACTATTTTCAATCAAAATGCTGCAGTTGCTATGGTAAATTCTGATAAAGGAATCACCAATTTACATGTTCCTTCTGATATCATTATTGATGCTTCAATGCCTGCAATGATAAGAACTTCTGGAAAAATGTATAACAAAGAAGGAAAACTTCAAGATACAAAAGCAATCATTCCTGATAGTTCTTATGCTGGAATTTATACTGCAACTATTGATTTTTGCAAAAAAAATGGTGCATTAGATCCTACAACTATGGGAACTGTTCCTAATGTTGGCTTAATGGCTCAACAAGCTGAAGAATATGGTTCTCATGATAAAACTTTCGAAATTTCAGCTGACGGAAAAGTACAAGTTTTAGATGAAAATAATACCCTTTTAATAGAACACACTGTTGAAAAAGGTGACATTTGGAGAATGTGTCAAACCAAAGATTTACCAATTCAAGATTGGGTAAAATTAGCCGTAACAAGAGCAAGATTATCTGAAACTCCCGCTGTTTTTTGGTTGGATAAAAACAGAGCTCATGATGCAGAAATCATCAAAAAAGTTGAAATATATTTACAAAATCATAACACTACAGGATTAGATATCAGAATCTTACCTCCTTTTGAAGCAACAAATTTCACTTTAGAAAGATTGGTAAAAGGTCTAGATACTATTTCTGTTTCTGGAAATGTATTGCGTGATTATTTAACGGATTTATTTCCAATTTTAGAAGTAGGAACTTCTGCAAAAATGCTTTCAATTGTTCCATTAATGAATGGTGGAGGATTGTTTGAAACTGGTGCTGGTGGTTCAGCTCCAAAACACGTTGAGCAATTTTTAGAGGAAAATCATTTACGTTGGGATTCTTTGGGTGAATTTTTAGCCTTAGCTGTTTCATTAGAACATTTAAGCATCACCAATAACAATCCAAAAGCATTAATTTTAGCTGAAACTTTAGACGAAGCTACAGATGTGTTTTTAGACAATGACAAATCTCCTTCAAGAGAAGTTGGTGAATTAGATATTAGAGGTTCGCATTTTTATTTGGCTTTGTATTGGGCAGAAGCTTTGGCAAAACAAACTAAAGACGGTGACTTGAAAGCTGAGTTTTCATCGATTGCAAAATTGATGAGAGAAAATGAAGAACAAATCATTTTGGAATTAAATAATATTCAAGGAAATTCTGTAAATATTGGAGGATATTATAAACCAAATGAAGATTTGGCAACTATTGCTATGAGACCTAGCAAAGTTTTTAATGAAATTTTA
>JANQTK010000078.1 GCA_030731695.1 Polaribacter sp. | reverse complement strand
GCTTTTTGTCTTTCAGAAAAACGACCAGAAACAGGAATTGTTCTCGTTAAATCACTTTTATAATTGGCATATTCTGCAGCAACATCCAACAACAATAAATCACCAGCTTTGCACTCTTGATTATTTTCGATGTAATGCAACACATTTGCATTATTTCCTGAAGCAATAATGGGTGTGTACGCAAAACCTTTGGAACGATTTCTAACAAATTCGTGTAATAATTCAGCTTCCACTTCATATTCCCAAACGCCTGGTTTTACAAAACTTAACAATCTGCGAAATCCTTTTTCGGTAATATTACACGCTTGTTGCATCAAATCCAATTCGATAGCATCTTTTACAGAACGCAAACGTTGCAAAATAGGGTTGCTTTTTGCTACAGCATGCGCAGGATATTTTGCCAATAACCATTTTGTAAAACGATCTTCACGTGTTTCAGTTTCTACTTTTGCTCTGTAATGTTCGTTGGTATTGATATAAAAAATATCGCAATAAGAAGCCATTTCAAAGAGCACTTTTTCCAACTCTTGCAACCAAAAAACACTTTTTATTCCAGAAGTTGCAAAAGCAGCCTCTTTGGTCAATTTTTCACCTTCCCAAACAGCAATATGGTCATTCGTTTCGCGCACAAAAAGCACTTCACGCAATTCGTGATTTGGACAATCAGGAAAAAGCATTAACACACTTTCTTCTTGGTCAACACCACTCAAATAAAAAATATCTCGGTGTTGCTCAAAAGGCATTGTGCCATCAGCGCTTGTGGGATAAATATCATTCGAATTAAAAATCGCCAAACTATTTGGCTTCATTTGCGAAGCAAAGTTTTTACGATTTTTGATAAAAAGATTTGAATTTATTGGGTGGTATTTCATATCAAATAGGTTTGAAATACAAAGGTAGGAATAATATTAGCATTTCAAAATTGGATTTAAACGCAAAGACGCTAAGGTTTTTTAGCAAAGTTCACAAAGAATCTTTTGCGAAGACTTTGAATACATTGCGTCTTTGCGGTTAAAAACTATCTTCTATTTTTTGATGCAGCACTTCTTCCACTCTCAGGAGAATTTGTCGGTTTTTTTCGACTAAAAAAGGCTTTCTTTTTCGTTGATTTTACTTCAGGAGTTGTTGTATTTGAAGGTTTTTTCTTTTTCCCAAATGAACCTTTACTTTGAGTTGAAGCTCTTTTTGGATCAGCAGTATCTGTTGGCTCAAAACCTTTTACAATTTCAGAATCTAACTTTTCATTGAGCAGTTTTTCAATCT
>JANQTK010000077.1 GCA_030731695.1 Polaribacter sp. | reverse complement strand
AAACCTATCAATCAACAGGAAAACAAGTTTTAAAAGATATTTATTTAAGTTTTTTCTATGGAGCTAAAATCGGAATTCTCGGTTTAAATGGTTCTGGAAAATCAACTTTATTAAAAATTATTGCTGGAGTAGAAAAAAATTTTCAAGGTGAAGTCACTTTTTCACCAGGTTATAAAGTAGGTTATTTAGAGCAAGAACCGCAATTAGATCCTGAAAAAACGGTATTAGAAATTGTTAGAGAAGGTGTTGCTGAAACTGTTGCAATTTTAGACGAATACAACAAAATCAACGATATGTTTGGTTTAGAAGAAGTATATTCTGATGCTGATAAAATGGATAAATTAATGGCAAAACAAGCAGAATTACAAGATAAAATTGATGCAGCAAATGCTTGGGAACTAGATACCAAACTAGAAATTGCCATGGATGCTTTACGAACTCCAGATGCTGATAAAAAAATCGGAATTCTTTCTGGAGGAGAAAAAAGACGTGTGGCTTTGTGTAGATTGCTGTTGCAAGAACCTGAAATTTTATTACTTGATGAGCCTACAAACCACTTGGATGCTGAATCTGTTCATTGGTTAGAGCATCACTTAGCGGAATACAAAGGAACTGTAATTGCAGTTACGCACGATAGATATTTTTTAGATAATGTTGCTGGTTGGATTTTAGAATTGGATAGAGGTGAAGGTATTCCTTGGAAAGGGAATTATTCTTCTTGGTTAGATCAAAAATCGCAACGAATGGCGCAAGAAAGCAAAGTAGCTTCGAAACGTCAAAAAACATTAGAGCGTGAGTTGGAGTGGGTTCGTCAAGGAGCAAAAGGACGTCAAACCAAACAAAAAGCGCGTTTGCAAAATTATGACAAACTCTTAAGTCAAGATCAAAAACAAGTTGATGAAAAGTTAGAAATTTACATTCCGAATGGACCACGTTTGGGAACAAATGTCATTGAAGCAACAGGAGTTTCTAAGGCTTATGGAGATAAATTATTGTACGAAAATTTAGCATTTACACTTCCACAAGCTGGAATTGTGGGGATTATTGGTCCAAATGGCGCTGGAAAAACAACCATTTTCAAAATGATTATGGGCGAAGAAACTGCAGATCAAGGAAGTTTTAAAGTAGGTGAAACTGCTAAGATTGCGTATGTTGACCAAAGTCACTCAAACATCGATGCTGAAAAAACTATTTGGGAAAATTTTTCTGATGCTCAAGATTTGGTCATGATGGGAGGGAGACAAGTAAATTCTAGAGCGTACTTAAGTCGTTTTAATTTTTCTGGAAATGAACAAAATAAAAAAGTATCAACGTTATCTGGAGGTGAAAGAAACCGTTTGCATTTGGCAATGACTTTGAAAGAGGAAGGAAATGTATTGTTATTGGATGAGCCAACCAATGATTTGGATGTAAATACGTTGCGTGCTTTAGAGGAAGGATTGGAAAACTTTGCAGGTTGTGCAGTAGTGATTTCTCACGACAGATGGTTTTTAGACAGAGTTTGTACACACATTTTAGCTTTTGAAGGAGATAGCCAAGTGTACTTTTTTGAAGGCTCTTTCTCTGAATATGAAGAAAACAAGAAAAAACGTTTGGGTGGAGATTTGATTCCTAAGAGATTAAAATACAAGAAACTAATTCGATAAAAAAAATCCTCATTTTTCAATGAGGATTTTTAGTTTTTTTTCTTTTTCAAAGCATTTTGTGAATACAAAGTTTAATTTAGTAAAACTACAATTTGTTTTCAAAAATTTCCTCAGGAAAAACACTGTTTTTTATATAGGAAAAATCTCCTTTTTTAATTTTTTCTTTCGTTCTTTCTTCCATTTGACTTTTTATCATCATTTTTTCTATTCCCAGTTTCATTTCTTTCAGAAATAATTCTTCTATTATTAGATTCATCAAACTTATTACGTTCATCAGTATTTCTAACAACTTCTCTTCTTGAGTCGTCTTTTATTTCTGATTTTCTATAACTATTCAAATTTCTTGCGGTTTCTCTTCGATTATTATTGTCAACACTTGGTTTTCTTCTTTTTATGATCGAATTTTCATCTGCAATATTGTTATTTCTATTTGATTTGTAATAGTAAAAATCTCGGTCTTCTCTGAATCTTGTATAATTTCTATCAAAATCTCTGATAGTGAAAAATGAGTCATTATAGTTGTAAATTCTTCCAAAATTTATAGAAAAACGAACGCCATTATCAAAATAAAAATCATTCACATTTCCTCTAAAAACAGGATATCCGTATCTATCATAAAAAACACGTAAATCACCAACACTAACCAATTGTCCACGATGATAATTAATGAAAACTGAGCCAATTCGAGTTACATTTCCAAATCTATCATAATTGATAAATACATTTCCAACACTTCGAATTCTCCCTCTAAAATCGCGATCAATTCTTATGCCCCTTTGATAACTGTTGGAAGTATCAAAATCAAAATCTCCATTGGTAAAAACGAAAAATTCGATTCCTCTTTCAAAGAAATTTACAGCATCGTTGTAATTGAAATTTATTTCAAAATTTCTAGAGTTTTTAGCCTCAGCTTTTGCAATGTTAGTAGCAAACATTCCTAAGATTCCTACTAAAATAAGTATATTTTTTTTCATGATTTGAGGTTTTTTTTGATTTTGCTTACTCTATTTGCTTTTCAGCTTCCGCATTTGAAATGTAATTTTCAAATAGTGTGCCAAAAAGTAATTTATAGAAAAGTGGTTCAATTGAAACCAATTTTAGGTTCAATATTTTTTTTAAAAAAATTATGTTCTGAAATTGTAAATAATGTACTTTTATGCGACTTATAGTTAAAATTATTTCATGATAAATGCCATAGAATACAATTTACAAAGAGGAATAAAATTACTGAATAATCTCTCGGAATCTGAGTATACAAACGAATCAATTCCACCATATTATTCAAGCATTGGTTGTCATATTCGCCATATTTTAGACGTATTTTCTTGTATAATTAATGGTTTTGATACTAAAAAAATTGATCTGACAAATCGTGAGAGAAATCAATCTGTGGAACAAAAAATAGATTTTGGAATAGCTTATTTTGAAGAAATTATCTTTAAAATAGGTGCGTTTTCTGAAGAAGATTTACAAACCGAAATTATTCTTATTGATGATTTAGGATTGGGAAAAATGGAAGCCAAAACTACCTTAGGTGCAGTTTTAATTCAAGCTCATAGTCATGCAATTCACCATTTTGCAAGTATTGGATATAGTATTTATCAATTAGGAATTGAATTGCCTGATGCTGATTTTGGTTACAATCCAACAACTCCAAAAAATATTTTAAAATAGAATTTGATTTTATTTTACTGAATTTAAAGCAGCTATTTTTTTTGAATACCTTTTTAATTCTATAATTTCTTTCCAAAAAAGGAGTGTGTTTTTATACGGAATTTTATAAACTTTGTGATTAGTTGTAGCAATTTCAAATAAGATTTTCCAATGATTTCTGATTGATTTCAATGCACTAAAATAGGATGATTTTTGAGCATCATATATGTGAGTTGGTTCTGAAATAATTCCATTAATTTCTAGGATTTTAAAGTTTTTTCCATCTTTTAGTGTTTCAAAATCATCATATTTGATGTCAACTCTACCATAAAACCAACCAGGAATTTTCGCATTCAGATCATTAAATGTTGTTGTTAATTCTTTGGTTATTAGGTGATTTCCGTTGATAAACTGTGTTCCTTTGCAATGATTACCAATTACAGAAAGCTGAAATTCTTTATTTTTTTCTAAAATTGAATTTAATAGTTCTCTGTGATTTTCAAAAATCAAATCTTTATATAAAAAGGCTCTTTTGTCTGATATAACTAAACTTTTAACAGTCGAAATTCCATCTCCAGTAATGGTGAGAAACTTTTTTAAAGTTATGGAAGAAATAATTCCGTTTTGTTGTGTTGGATTTCTTGCATAAAAAATCCCACACTCATTTTTATAATCTATAAATTCTTGAATTATAAAATCGATTTTAAATTTTTGCAAGTAGTTTTTCAATCCAATTTCAGAATGAATTTTTTGTACAAGTAATCCGCGAAATCCAATATCTGGCTTTGCAATTACAGGAAAATGCATATTTTCTTCTTGAATTTTTTTGATTGTTTTTTCAAAATTATCTTCTTTACCATGAAAAATACTTTTAGGTTTAAATTCCTCAGGTATCAATGCTAACGTTTGAAATTTACTTTCAGTTCCATTTCCTGAACTCTTTATTCCAGGGTTTGCTGCACTAAAAAAAACAAGATTTTTTGCTTTTACAGCTAAAAAAAATCCATAAGGAAAGTTTGGAATGTAAAAAAGAAAAGAAGGCCAATATTCCCAATGAAATATTTTATGTAAATAATTGTATTTCAATAAATTAATTTTCATTGAAAAAAGCTTTTTTCAATATTGAAAAAGCTTTAAAAGCAAAATAAATAGTAAAAACAATTCCAGAAAGGCCAAGAATAATGAGAAAATATGACATATATACTTTTGGTGTTTCTGTAAATTTTTCAATTCCTTTAAATCCCATCGTTGTAATTATGGGTGTTACAATAAATAGAATTACTAAAATTGCTAAACGAATCAACCCTTTTCTCAATAAATTAATATCTATACTCATTTTTTAAAATTTAAGAGTGCATTTCTAACATTTCCATATTTTTTCAATAGTTCATTTGCTTTTTTTTGGTCGATTTGAAGCTCATTTATTAACATTTTTTCACCTCTTTCTACCAATTTATTATTAGAAAGTTGCATATCAACCATTTTGTTTCCTTTTATTTTACCTAGTAGAATCATGGTTGACGTTGAAATCATGTTCAAAACTAATTTTTGTGCAGTGCCAGCTTTCATTCTTGAACTTCCTGTAACAAATTCTGGACCTACAATTACTTCAATTGGAAACTGAGAAACTGCTGCTAATGGGCTATTTTTATTACATGTGATGCAGGAAGTTGTGATGTTGTTTTCATTGCACTTTTGCAAAGCAGAAATTACGTAAGGCGTAGTACCTGATGCTGCTAAACCAATTACAATATCATTTTTTGAGACATCAAATTTTTGTAAATCCTCCCAGCCTTGTGTTGTAGAATCTTCTGCAAATTCTACTGCTTTTCTAATGGCAGTATCACCTCCAGCAATTAAACCAATTACCAATTCATGTGGAACTCCAAAAGTTGGAGGACATTCTGATGCATCCAAAATCCCTAATCTTCCAGAAGTTCCTGCGCCTATATAAAAGATTCTCCCTCCGTTTTTTAGTTTTTCAACAATTTGAAGTACTAATTTTTCAATTTGAGGAATTGATTTTTCAACTGCAGCAGCTACTGATTGATCTTCGTTGTTGATATTTGTCAACAATTCGTTTACAGTCATCTTTTCTAGATGATTGTAGGTTGAATCTTGTTCTGTAATTTTGATGAAAGTCATTCTTCAAAAATACATTTTTTATGAATTGAAAAAGATTTTATTTTAGTTCTTTTCAACCAAATTTAATATTGTACTATCGGTTTCTGAAATATGAAAATAGCCTAATGGAAATTTAGATTCATCAGTAGTATTGATCATGTTTCCTAATAAAGACGAAGGAACTGTTTCAAATGGACCTCCTGCATTTTGACCACTTTGACTTATTAATACTCTGTAGTATGTATAAAATTCTTTTGAAATTCCTGACATTTTTATATTTACAGTTGTTGGCAACGTAATGTCTTCTTCATCATAAAAATAAGAGAAATTATAATCAGAACCATTAAAAAAGCGATCTTCTATGGTTAAAAATAATTTTTTTGAAAAATCAAATAAGTAGAAATTTTCTTGAGTTCCATCATCTGTAAATTCTACTTTTACTTCTGTTTCTGTTCCAGCAAATAAGGTTTCATCACCTTGAGTAACACTAGTTAAAGGTGTTGATTTTATTCGAGTTGCTGTCCCTTTATACGTGTAGTTTTCGTGAATTATCGTCAATTCATATACTACATTTTCAGCAGGAATAAATGAAATCGTTGGTTCATAATTTCCATCAGCATTCACATCCGAAAAATTAATGATGGAATTGTCAGTTAAATTCGTTAAAAAAACGGTTGCATTCGTTACAGGTGGAATCGTTTCATCAAAATAATCTGCTGATTTACTTAGTTTTACAACAGTATTTGCGCGAACAGGAGTTTCATCAAAATAGACTTCAAAAACAGCATCAATAATGAGTTTTGGCGCTGTTGAAGGAACTTCAATTTCTACAACTTTTTCGCAACTTGCAAAAAATAAAATCAATAAAACAGGAAGTATATAGCTCTTTTTCATCATGTTAAAATTTAAAATTGTAAGTAACAGAAGGAACTAAACCAAAAATGGATGTTTGAATTGCTTCATTTCTAAAAGTTTCTCTATTTTGTCT
>JANQTK010000076.1 GCA_030731695.1 Polaribacter sp. | reverse complement strand
TAGGCGTTGCTCCAAAAAATGTCTACACTGGTAAGATTGATGCTGCTTTATAGTAGTAATTAACATTTTATATATTATAAAAGGTTTGGCTTAGGTCAAACCTTTTTTTATTTTTATAGATTGAAAATCAACTTATGAAATATCATTACTTCCTTTTAATATGCTTTCTTTTTTTAATTTCTTGTGATAAGAAAAAACATACAGTATCCTTAGAAAAAGGCATTTCGTACGAACTCGCCAAGTACAGAAAACAACAAGTTTCTGATATTGTCTACAACCTGCATTTTAAAATTCCGAAAGAAAAAAATCAATCAATTTCGTCCGTTTTGAAACTCGATTTTATCATCAATGATGTAAAGAATGATTTGATGTTAGATTTTAATGAAGAGTCGTCAAAGCTAAAATCAATCAGTATAAATGGCAAAAAATCAGAAATCAATCATCAAAATGAACACATTATTATTGATAAATCATTGTTGATTTTAGGGCAAAACAACCTTGAAATTCTTTTTGAAGCAGGCGAAAAATCGCTCAATAGGAATGATGATTTTTTATACACTTTACTGGTTCCTGACAGAGCAAGTACCTTGTTTCCTTGTTTTGATCAGCCTGATATCAAAGCAAAATACAATTTAACCATTACTGCTCCAAAAGAATGGAAAGTGTTGTGTGGTGCTTTTGAAAAAGAAACTATCGAAAAAGGCGATTTCACTCAACATCATTTTGCAACTACTGATTTGATGAGTACCTATTTATTTTCATTTGTTGCGGGAAATTTTTCTGAAATCACCAAAAATCCTGGCAAGTTTGACATGCGTTTTTTATACCGAGAAAACAATGCTGAGAAAATTGAAGAAAGTGTGGATAAAATATTTGAATTGCATCAAAATTCTTTATCGTATTTAGAAAATTACACACAAGTAAAATTCCCATTTCAAAAAATGGATTTTGCTACAATTCCTCCTTTTCAATATGGAGGAATGGAACATGTTGGTGCCATTCAATACAGGGAATCTTCCTTGTTTTTAGATAAAAATGCCACTCAAAATCAACTTTTAGGACGTGCAAAATTGATTGCACACGAAACTTCCCATATGTGGTTTGGCGATTTAGTAACGATGAAATGGTTTAATGATGTTTGGATGAAAGAAGTTTTTGCCAATTTTATGGCAGATAAAATCGTAAATCCTGAGTTTCCTGAAATCAATCACAATCTGAGTTTTATGATGACGCATTATCCAAGTGCGTATTCTGAAGATCGTACAAAAGG
>JANQTK010000075.1 GCA_030731695.1 Polaribacter sp. | reverse complement strand
ATTTTAATGCAGCTCACAGATTGTATAGAAAAGATTGGTCTGATGAAAAAAACTTCGAAGTTTTTAGCAAATGTAGCAATCCTAATTTTCATGGACATAATTATGAATTGATTGTTTCTTTAAAAGGAGAAATCAATCTTGAAACTGGTTACGTGTATGATTTAGGGATTTTGAAAGACTTGATTAAATCAGAAATTGAAGATTGTTTTGATCATAAAAACCTAAATATTGAAGTTCCTGAATTCAAGGAATTGAATCCAACAGCTGAAAATATTTGCGTTGTAACGTATGAAAAACTTCGCAAACACTTGCCTTCAAACTTAGATTTGAAAATTACGCTTTATGAAACTCCAAGAAATTTTGTGAGTTTTGAAGGATAGATTTTAAAAATCAGTTCCATTATTTTTTATTGAAATGCTGTTTAAAACTGTTTTCTAAATAACCATAATTATAATATGTAAATCCTTTCAAATTTATTTTATCTCTTAATCCAGGTTCTTCTGCTAATAATTCTTTTCTAAATAAATTTTCTATATCGTCCAAAGTGTGTTGAGATAAATATTTTCCAATAAAATTCATCTCTGATGAAAAAAGAATATAAATATCTGCTTTTGATTTATAGTTCACTAGAATGTCTAGCCTTTCTTTTATATAATGAAATAAATTATCAGGATAGGTTGTGTAATCATAAACTGAAATTCTATCTGCATATTTTTCAATTTCATAAATTTCTTTTTCATTATAATTAGCTACATAAACTCCAACTTTTACTTTATGTTTACTTTTGTTTGCAAGAGATTTCATTTCTTTTAATGATTTAATGAAATAAGAAAAAGTTCCCTCTCTAGTACAAGGAATTTTATTTTGTTTTAGATAAGTTTGACAATAATAACCATCTTCTTTGTTTGACTCTATATTCCAATATTCATACTCAATATTAAAAATATCAAATTTTTCATTGGATGATTTTCTTGAATTATTATAAGGAACAATTGCATCAATAAAAAATTGAGATGTTTCTCCAGAAGCCGCTATTTGATAAATTCCATATTCTGTTTTTGCTCTGGAAATGAATTTAGCTAAAATTCCATTTTGCTTTTTATCAGATAATTTATAAACCTTATTAACTTTATTCAAATCATAAAGAATTATACTATTGATTTTGTTCTCCTTACAAAAGTCAAGTAACTTAGTTTCATTAGTATATGAACCTAATATATTCATAAAGTTATCAACATACATGATTCTTGATGCAGAAATCTTGAAAAACATCAACAGAAAAACGAAAAGTAAGAAATGAGTTTTTAGTTTCATTTTGAAAAAATTTGAATCAAATATAAATATATTATTTTGATTTTTAATTTTATTATTACTTGATGTAAAATGTTAAATATCAGATATTTAATATTTTTTATTGCGAGCTATATTCAATATAGCTCATAAAAAAAGTTTGATTAATTTCTATTATAGTAATAATAACTCACAGATTTTTCAAGATAAGAATATGTGTGATACGTAAATCCCTCAATATTTAATTTCTTTTTCAACTGATTATTTTTCGCATTCATTTCAAAGAAAAATAAAAATTCACCTCTATCTAAACTTTCAAATTTAAGCCAATAGCCCAAATCATTCATCGTAGTTGAAAACATAATGCTAGCTTTTGTTTTGATGTTTGAGTTGAGAATAGATTCTAAATTTGTTTGAGTAGAGGCAAAGCAAAATTTGGGGTCTTTTCCTATAGCTAATACCACCAAACGATCGCAATTTTTTGCGATTTCAACAATTTCATTTTGAGTATAATATCCAACAAATGCATCAACTTCTACTTTGTGAGGTTTTCCTTTTGAAAGATTTTTCAATTGTTTTAAATTGTCAATAAAAAATTTAAACGAACCTTCTCTGCCACAAGGAATGCCATTTTCTTCCAAATAATTCACGCAATAATAACCATCAATTCCTGATGCTTTGCTAGACCAATATTCATATTCTAGATTGTAAATATCAAATTTTTCAGATGATTTTTGGCGAGAATTGTTATACGTGTTGATGATTTTCACAAAAAAATCAGCAGATTCTCCTGAAGCCCCAATTTTTTTTATCAAATATTTTTGTTTTGCTTTTTGGATAAATTCAGAAAGAATATTGTTATTTCTACGATCTGATAAAGAAATTCTTTTATGTACTTTATTTAATTCATAAAGAATTAAGATTTTGATATTATTTTTCTGAGCAAAAGATAAGAGTTTGTCTTCTTTAGTAGGATTTCCTAAAATTTCATTAAAATTATCTACATACAACGTCCTCTCTAAGCTGTAAAATAAGCTTGAAGAAAATAAGAAAACAATAAGAAATAATTTTTTCCCCACTTAACAATCGAAAATCGATCGAAAGATAACCAAAATTATAATTAAAGTATGGTATTTATAAGATTTTTAACTTTTAAATGAGGTGATTATTTTATTTTAAAATATTGATTATAAGGTTAATAAAGTATATAAATTTTATTTTTTCTTATTTTTAAAATATTCTTTCAATAATCTGATTCCCAAGCGTGCAAACAAAATAATGCTTATTGTCATGACAATGCTAAATCCGTCCATTATTTTTTGTTTTGAATTTGTTTTTCAATTGATTTCATAATATCTAATGAGCCATCTCTATAACCAGTTATAAATTTCAAATGATTTTTAACGGCCAATAAATTATGAGCAGCAACTTGAATTTTATATTCGTTACTTTCAGTAAAATACATCCTCATTTCATCATTTGATTTTCCTTGACTCCAATCAATAAACCAATCATATTTTCTGTAAGTTTCAATGTTTTTTAAAACCTCGTTTTTTATAAATTCGTTACTATCCTCAAATAACTGCATAAAAGGAGTGTAAAATTGCGAAATTATGATAAATATTGAGTCGTTTTTCATTTCATTTTTCGAGCTAAAATCTTTCACCATTTCAAAACCCTTAGTTTGAATTACAAAAGGTCTATATCTACTCGCTAAAGATCTTGCGTTTGGAAAGTTTTTATAATTTTCTTTGGTTATTTCTCCATTCATAATTTTCTCACTTGTATCCTCAACTTCTTTATAATAATCAATAATTATTTTGGCACTCAAAGTATCTGTTTTTAAATCTTCATGAATTGTTTTTAAGATATTTTGAAGTTGATATTCTTGTTTTCGGTTTTCATTCCAATTGTTAATTTGAAGCGCAAGTAAAATTCCAATTACAACCAACAAAATTTCACCAAAAGCATATTTTACATACGAGATGTTTTTTGATTCTTTTAATGATTTCAGCCTAATTTTTCGAAAGAATTTGTTCATAGATAGATTTTATTTTATTTCTTGTGTAATATTTTTTTTCAAATCTAGCATTTCATCTCGGATTGATTTTAGCCTCAAAATAGTTTGTGATAATGGCCAACTTGTCATCAAAAGTTTATCAAAATCTTTGTTATTATAAATAATATTAGGATTTTCTATGATCATTTCATTGGCAACTCTTCCATTTCTCGATACTGCTTTTACATAAAATAGCTTTGAAATAAGTTCCATTTTATTAAAAAGTTCGGCTCTAAATATTTCATTAATCCAAGTTTGAGCAAACTGAATTTTTTCTTCATACAATTCAGATAACTGATTTCTTATATAAAGATTGCTTATTTTATCCATTCCTCCTGATTTTATAGCTTCATAACGACTTTTATTGAGGTTTAAAAGAAATCCGTATTCATGAATAATTTCTAGATGAAAAAGTAAAGAATCTTTTGAATTTGTGATATCGTTTTTAATAATTGCCAGCTTACAAAAACTATTTAAAGCATTTTCAAGATATGGTATATTTCTATCTAAGAATTCCAAATCTGTTTGTAAAGCAGCACTCACTTCTTTTAACATTGTTATTTCGTAAGCCCTAATTTTTTGCTGTTCATTCCAATTGTTAATTTGAAGCGCAATTAAAATACCAATAACCACCAAAATAATTTCGCCAATTGCGTATTTAAAATATTTTCCAGTTTGATTTTTTATCAATAAGTTTTGACGAATTTTTCTAAAGAATTTAATCATTTGTCAATTGATTTAAGTTTTTTTCAAGGATTGAGATTAAAACAATCGTATCATCTTTTAAAATTTCAAGTTGTTGTATTGCATCCATATTGATCCAATAATGAGCAGCTGCATTGCTAATATAAAATAATTTATTTATTCTTAGCTCGTTAGCTAGTTCTTGAGAACTTTGTTTTGGATATAAAAACGATGTTAAAGGTTCAAATTTCATCACATGATGTTCATATGTAAATGGAGCATCTAAAGGCAAAGCCCAATTTGTGGCAACTTGTATCCAATCAGCTACTAATTTGTGTTTTGTATAATGATTTACAATTTGATCTCTCACTTTTATATTACTGATAATTTGCAAATTACCAGTGCTTGATAAATCATCAAAAGTAGAAGTAGAAGAAGTAAAAACAGGATAAATACTACCATATTTAAGATATTCATTTGCTTTTAAAATAAGTAATGAATCTGAAAAAGAAACTGATTTTAAGGCTTCTGAAAACTTTTTAATAGATGTTGCACCTCTTTTTAAACCTTGAATTTTTTTGTTAAATAAGGCAAGATCTTCTTTGTTTTCCGAAATCAATCTTTTTATATATTCAATTTCTAAAAGTGATGCTTTACGCGCTTCATTCCAATTATTTATTTGTAAAGCAATTAAAATACCAATAACCACCAAAATAATTTCGCCAATGGCGTATTTAAAATATTTGGTGTTTTTTCCTGTTTCCATTAGGTTTAGTCTTATTTTTCTGAAGAATTTTATCATCTTGATGTTATTTCTTTTAGTTTTATTTTTTTAATTCTCTATCAATAAGATCAAGAACCATAGCTAATTTTTCTTTTGTTAGTGCTAAATATGAAAGGCGTATTTCAAAAGTCTTATTGAGTTGTATCAGGTTGTTAATATAGTTTTGATTTTTTGTAAGTGACACAAAGTCTAATGGAATATAGATTTCAGATGCAACAACATCTATTTCGTTTAATTGTAAGGAAATGTTGGTGTTAATTTTGAAAAGTTCATTGGTTAAAGGGTAAATTTTATATTCAATTTTATCATTCATTAAATCTTGTCTTGTCAAAATATTTACAAAGTCTTTTTCATAAAGTTGAAGAATACCATTAAGAAGGCTATCATTGGATATTAATTTAGCCATACCATTTCCAATAAGTTTATATCCAGAATTGGAATTATTAAAAAAACTTTTACGATGAATTAATGCAACATAAATGGGAAATTTTGCCACATACTCTTGATTTTTAAGGTTTATCAATAGGCTGTCCATGGCAAACTTATTGATTTTGATTCTTTTAATTAATCCATTAATTTCTACTTCATTTGCAGTTAAATCTGTTTGTAGTTGTTTTAAAAGTTTAATTTCTTGCTTTTGATCTTTTCTAACCTCATTCCAATTATTTATCTGAAGTGCAATTAAAATACCAATTACAACCAACACAATTTCGCCAATGGCATATTTAAAATACTTCGAGGTTTTATTTTCCATAAATAAGTTTTGACGGATTTTTCTAAAAAATTTAATCATTCTTTTTCTTTTAAATTATTTAGTGTGTTAATCAAATCTTTTCGCAAGTTTGTATAAGCAGTTTTTGAAGTCCGATTAATATTATGGTGTTTAAGTGCTACAAAATAAAAGTCTTTTACCAATTCATTTTTATCAACATTATTCCAAAACGAATCATAAAGATTACCAGATTTTATTGTACTCATTGGAATACTAGTAAGGTATTTATAAGAAATAACTGCATCTAAATATTGATCAATTGCTTCTTTTGTTACTACAAGTGTAATTTGTTGTTGGTTGTTTAAATCTATGAGTTGTGTTCGTGTCTTTTCATTAAATAAACCAATATCGCCTGTAGATAGTAGCGTTTGAAATGTAGCAGTATGAAAAGCATCAATGTTGTTGAAATAACCTAAAAATTCGTATTTGGCTATTTTTACCAAGGTATCATAAGACGCATTTGGTTGGCTTAATCTCTTGGTAAAATTATTGTGCTGTGCTATAGATTCTTCTATATAAATTAAAAGGTTATCAATACTGGCAATATCTTTATTGATATCGTTCATTAAACTGCGTTGGTAATCAATACGCTTTTTAATGTTTTTTTGCTGTTCATTCCAAGTATTAATTTGGAGTGCAATTAAAATTCCAATAACCACCAATACAATTTCACCAATGGCATATTTAAAATATTTGGATGTTTTATTTTCGATAAGTAAGTTTTGACGGATTTTTCTGAATATTTTTATCATAATTAATGGGTAATATAGCCTTCAATAAGTTGTATCAAATTTTTATTCGATAGGATGAGTGTTTCTAAGGCATCTTTCGTTTCATTTAA
>JANQTK010000074.1 GCA_030731695.1 Polaribacter sp. | reverse complement strand
CATAAACTTGATTTTGATACAACTGAATCTTATCTTTTTGCATATCCATTGATGAAGATAACTTAGGGAAGAATAAAATTCCAGTTAAATTAAATGGATAATCTACATTTAAATGGATGTGAAATAACGATTCTTCAAACTGCATTGGATACAATTCTCTGTAGAAATTTTCGTAATCTTCATCAGTTAAATCAGCAGGTGCTTTTGTCCAAGCAGGAGTTGTATTGTTGATAATATCATCAACCTCAATTTGTTTTTGTTTTTCTTTGGTTTCTTTTCCTTCAGCATCTGTAATGGTAGCTGGCTCATGATTTGGATCGTTTACTTTTTTAGTTCCAAATTTGATGGGCACTTGGTTGAAACGATTGTATTTATTCAATAAACCTCTAATTTTTCCTTCTTCTAAAAACTCAGTTGAATCGTCTGCAATGTGTAATACAATTTCTGTCCCTCTGTCAGTTTTATCATGTTCTACTAAAGTGTATTCAGGAGAGCCATCACAAGTCCAATGTGCAGCAGGTTCGTCTTTAAATGATTTTGTAAAAATTTCTACTTGTTTAGCCACCATAAAAGCAGAATAAAAACCCAATCCAAAATGACCAATTACGCCTGTGTTATTTTTATCATCTTTGTACTTTTCTAAGAATTCTTCAGCACCAGAAAATGCAATTTGGTTGATGTATTTTTCAACTTCATCCATAGTCATTCCTAAACCTTGGTCTTTGATAGTTAAAGTTTTGGCTTTTTTATCAATGCTGATTTCAATTTTAGCATCACCCAATTCTGTTTGAGCTTCACCAATAGAAATAAGGTGTTTTAGTTTTGTGGTTGCATCTGTTGCGTTAGAAACAAGTTCACGCAAAAAGATTTCATGATCAGAATACAAGAATTTTTTAATCAGTGGAAAAATATTTTCTACTGAAACATTGATATTTCCTTTACTCATAATGTATATAGTTTGTTAATTAATATTCAATCTTTTCTAGTCAAAAAAAATACCAAAGGTTTAAGAATGACAACATGTCAGATTTTTTTAGTTAAAGAGGCTTGTTTTTTTGTTTTGCAAACCTATTATTTAATTACTACTTTTGTTAGTAATAAATTACAGATAACTAAATTTTTACAATCTATAAATATGTATAATTCAAAAATCACAGGTCTTGGTTATTACGTTCCTGAAAACGTTGTTACAAATAATGATTTAAAAGCATTTATGGAAACTTCTGATGAATGGATTCAAGAACGAACAGGCATTGAAGAGCGAAGATGGATTGACCCAAAAACAGGTGATAATACATCTACTATGGCTGTAAAAGCCTCAAAAATAGCCATTGAAAGAGCAGGATTGACTAAAGATGATATCGATTTTATCATTTTTGCAACCTTAAGTCCAGATATGTATTTTCCTGGTGGAGGAGTTCGTGTGCAAGATATGTTAGATATGCCAACAATTGGAGCTTTAGATATTAGAAATCAATGTTCAGGATTTGTATATGCTTTGTCTGTGGCTGATCAATTTATCAAAACAGGAATGTATAAAAATATTTTAGTGATTGGTTCTGAAAATCATTCAGGTGGTTTAGAACGTTCAACTAGAGGAAGAAATGTTACCGTAATTTTTGGAGATGGAGCAGGAGCAGCAATCTTATCAAGAAGTTCAGCAAAAGGAAAAGGAATTTTGTCATCTCATTTACATTCTGAAGGTAAATATGCTAGAGAATTAATGTTAGATGGACCTTCAACAGGGAGATGGGTTCCAGAAATTTTGGCAGCTAATGATCCTGAAGATCAATCATATTTTCCTTATATGAATGGACAATTTGTTTTTAAACATGCTGTTGTGCGTTTTTCTGAGGCAATTGAAGAAGGTTTGGAAGCAAACAATTTGAAAAAAGAAGACATTGACATGCTGATTCCGCATCAAGCAAATTTGAGAATCGCTCAATTTATTCAGAAAAAATTTCAATTATCTGATGACAAAGTGCACAATAATATCATGAAATATGGTAATACTACAGCTGCATCCGTAATTATTGCTTTAACAGAAGCTTGGGAACAAGGAAAAATCAAAGACAATGATTTGGTTGTTTTAGCTGCTTTTGGAAGTGGATTTACGTGGGGAAGTGTGGTAATTCGTTGGTAAAAAGGATTTACATAAATAAAAAAAATCCGAGATGAAAATCTCGGATTTTTTAATTAATTCAAATATTAAAAAAATCCACCACCACCATCTTTTTCATTATTGTCTCTATTTCTTCGCTGTTTTGCTTTGTTGTTTCCGCCACCAAAATTGTAATTAAACCCTAAGAAAGTAGTTCTGCTTTCCCAATTGAATTGCCCATTTTGAACAAATGGATTTGCAGAATTAAAAGCAAATTTCATACCCTGAAAAATATCATTTATTCTAAAGTTTACAGTTCCTTTTCCTTTCAATACAGTCCAACTTGCACCTGCATTGATCATCCACATATTTTCAACATCCCACTGAATATCTTTTTGTGGGCCTCTGTACATGGCAAATAATTGCAAACGCACATTTTTAGATGCTGTAAAACTGTTACTTACTCTAGCATTAAAAACATTATTTTGTACTGAAAGTTGTTGAGGATTTCCATTTAAATTATTGATGTTTCCTAATTGCTCTTGCGAATAGAAATCCATACTCGAATTTACTCTCCACCAATTATTCATTTTAAAATTCGCTGAAAATTCAAGGCCATAAGCATCAGTATCACTAAAATTGGTAAAACTTAATATTTGTCCAACTCCAGGATTTGCTGGATCTTCATTGGTAATTCTTGAAATTACATCGTTTATTTTTCTGTAAAAAGTTCCAAGTGTAATATTCCCACCTTTGATTTGTCTTGTATAATTTAATTCATAAGAATTGGTGAATTGAGGTCTTAAATCAGCATTTCCAACTGATACAATTAAAGGTGTACTCCATTCTCTAATCGGATTTACTTGTTGAATATTTGGTCTGTCAATTCTTCTGCTGTAACTTAATTGCCATTGATTTTTTTCAGATGGACTATATGTAAAAAATGCAGAAGGATAAATATTCAATAAATCTTGAGATACATTTTCAGTATCATTCAACGTATTTCTAGTTTCGTCTGTGTATCTTTTAAAAACACCATCAACCACAAAATTTTCTAAACGAGCACCCAATTGCATCGTGAATTTATCAAAACTCGTTTCGTAATTGGTATAAGCTGAATAGATTTTTCTTTTAAAATCAAAATCAGAACTTCCAATTAAATCAGTACCATTGACATTGTTATTATTATCAATTGTGTAAACTTCTTGATTTGTTAGATTGATGTTATCAGTATTATCACCTCTGAATTCCAATCCCAATTCCAATTTTGTTTTCTCTGATAAAGGGTTTGTATAATCAATATTTATCTGAGAATTGCTATTTTTTGTGTTGATATTGTTGTAATAATTATACACTTCATAATCAAAATCAGATGAATTTTGCAATAAGTTCAAATTGTTTAAAAAGTTTGTTCCATCTGTATTTGAATACGTAGCTTCAAACTCTAAATTGTGATCTTTTTTAGCAAAATCAATTTTATAATTTAGGTTATACGTTCCTGTTGGAGATGAATTATCTTGAGTGTTAGGTGCATTGATAATTACATTTCCATTTACATCTTTGATCAATGCTCTACCACTTGCAAATCCATTAAACCAATTTTGAGTTGTGTAAACAGAAAGTGTATTTTTTTCGTTGATGAATAAATCTGCTCCAAATTTTATCAAATTAGATCGATTGTCATTCACAAAAATAAAATCTTGATTGTTAACTCCAGGTCTTTCCACATAACCATAGTTATAATTATCACCGCTATTATGGCCATAATTCGCGAAAAAGTTTACTTTTCCTGTTTTATAATTCATGTTTGTTGATGCGTTATAACGAACGTAATGACCTGCAGTAATTCCAGAATCTATTGAGCCATTAAACCCCATATTAGCATTTTTGTTGAGAATGATATTGATAATTCCACTCATTCCATCAGGATTGTATTTTGCTGACGGATTCGTAATCAACTCAATACTTTTGATAGAAGTTGATGGAATTTGTCTTAGTAATTGCGCAATTGGAACATTGGTTGGTCTGCCATCAACTAAAACTCTTACGTTAGCATTTCCTCTCAAACTTATTTGCCCTGTTTGACTATCAACACTTACAGATTGAATATTGTTTAATAATTCTGATGCTGTAGTTCCTGCAGCTGTTAAATCTTTTCCAACATTGATAACTTTTCGGTCAACTTTTTGAACCACTGTAGATGTTTCTGATCTAATTACTACTTCGTCAAGTTCGGCACTTTCCTCAGAAAGAGAAATTGTCCCAAGGTTGATGTTTTTGTTTTTATCTGTAATAGAAATTTCTTTATTAAAAGTTTTATATCCAATAAATTGAACTTCAATAAGACTTTTTCCTTCGGGTAAATCTTTTACAATAAAAGTACCTTTTTCGTCAGTGATTCCTCCTGTTATGATTTTTTTTGACATGTCTTTTACAACAATATTCACATAAGGCAATTCTTGTTTGGTGGCATTGTCAATCACTTTTCCTGAAATAGAACCAGGTTTAGACAATGCAGATTTTGGCATTTGTGCAAAAGAAATGGTTGATGTTATAGCAAGTATAACAAAGCATACTAAATTTTTCATTAAGTTTATTTTTGTTTTTTGGTTGATGTATTATAGACAACCTATTTAGTATATTTGTTACAAGTATTATTATTCTTTAACTCTTTATTAACAGTATGAAAAATGTAACTTTAGTTCTTGGAGCATCATTAAATCCCAATAGATACTCAAATATTGCCATTAAAAGATTGCTTGATAAAAACTATTCAGTAGTTGCACTTGGGCAAAAAAAAGGAACCGTTTTAGGTGTGAAAATTGATGATGAGAGAAAAGAATATCAAGATATTGATACTGTTACCTTGTATTTAAATCCAGAAAGACAAAAAGATTTTTATGAGTATGTAATTTCTTTAAAACCAAGAAGAGTTATTTTTAATCCTGGTGCAGAAAATGATGAATTTGTACAGCTTTTAGAATCAAATAATATCAAAGCAGAGGTTGCTTGTACGCTAGTTTTGATATCAATTGATGAGTATTTCTAAGAAGTAAACTGAATTGACAAATTGGAGGATTTTTTTTCTTCTTTTTCAAAATAAGTTGTTCAGATAATTATTTATAAAATAACCTGATGTAAAAGTCAATTCAGCCTACTTTTGTTGGTTAGCTCCTACAAACTTAAATTATTAAAAGAATGCTTACAATACTCAATATGAGTAATTTTCAAATTAAATTTCGGTTGTTTTTGAAGTAATTTTCCAATTCAAAAGTAGAACTCATTTGTAATTTTTTTAAAATATTTCTTCTATGAGTGTCAACTGTATGTTTACTAATATGTAAACTTTCGGAGATTTCTATACTTGTTTTTTGAAGTAATAATAATCTTATAATATCTCTTTCTCTGTTACTTATTACATCTAACAAATTTTGGCTAGATATATTTTTGTAGTAAAGCGTTTCGTATTCATTATTTTGATTTAGATATTTTGCACTTGCGCAAATATCCATTTTTAAATCTTCGTTAAGAACAGTGTAGTGCGCAAGCCCAATAATTGGTTTGTTTTGATTATCAAACTGAAGAGGTGTTGTATTTTGAATGATGCTTATATATTTTCCTTTGGCATTTTTTATTCTGTAATTCCAAGTATAACTCATTCTTTTACGTTGCTCATCGTTCAAATTATTCATTGTGAAAACCATCAAATCTTTTAGGCATTCCAACCAAAGATTTATGTCTTCAGGATGAAATAGTGACCAAAAAAAATTCATGCCACCCTGAACCATTTCATCTCTTGATAACCCTGTGCATGCCGTAAAATTTTTACTTACATATTCAAAATTCTGATTTACAGTATTGGTGATGCAAAAAAAAGTAGTGTTGTAAGGATAGTAAGAATCAAGTTCAATAAGTTTTTTTATATGATCTTTAACTTCAATATTTGGATAAGAACTAAATATTTCCTTATAAACTGTATTGATGTTAGTCATAATTTAAAATGGTTTAAACAATTTCTATAATTTTTCCAGGTTCAGCAAGAAATGTTTCATTAAAAATTGATTTTGCTTCTTCTTTAAACAATTCGATATTTTTATATCTGCCAGAATAATGGCCTAAAATAAGTTGTTTTACATTGGCTTCTTTGGCAATAGTTGCTGCTTGTTTTGCAGTACTATGCAAAGTTTTTATTGCTAAATCTTCTTTGTCAGATAAAAAAGTGGCTTCATGATACAACAAATCTGCCTCTTTAATAATTGGAATTATGGATGGCAAAAAACAGGTATCGCTGCAATACGCAAAACTTTTTGGTTTCTCAGATTCAATGGTTAA
>JANQTK010000073.1:3402-6448 GCA_030731695.1 Polaribacter sp. | reverse complement strand
GTAGCAATTGGTCATTCTGAAGGAAGTACCATTGTAGCTCATATGGCTAATAAAATTGATGGTATTACACATCTTATTTATTCAGGAGGAACACCCTATTACTCCAGAATCTTAGCTATGGTGCAACAAGATAGAAAAAGAGAACTGCAAGAAGACAAAGAATTTGCACAAGATGTTTTTGATTATTGGGAAGATGTTATAAAGTACCCATTTGCTTTTGACAGAAATAAAGGATGGAATACCAATTATGGGTCATTTTCTTTTTCTCAAAATGAAAATGATGTTTTAAAACAGTTAAAAATACCCGTTTTAATTTCTTATGGTACGCTTGATAAAGGTGCACCTTTTGTTGATATGTTTCATGTAGAAACCATGAAAGATAGGCATACTAATTTTACATTTAAAGCCTATGTTGGACTAGATCATTACTACAAAAATGTAAATCTAAATTCAAAAAATCTTCATGAAGATACTCTTCCAAAGGTTGTAACTGATTGGCTTTATTGGATAAAATTAAATGAATAAAATAGTTGAGTTTTAAAACCGACATCAAAATATATCATAATTCTTGTATTTAATTGGAGGATTAAATTCAATGAGTGGAAAATGGTTCTGAAAAGAACCATTTTTTTATTAAACAGTTTTAATATTTAATTTTTGATAAATTTTATTGTTTCTTCATTATTTATTCTTAAAAAATAAACACCTTTTAAAAGGTGAGAAATTGAGAAAGATATTTCTAATTTTCGAGAATTTATTTCTTGAATCAAACGTCCATTCATATCATAAATTTGGATTGATTTCAACACTTCATTCAATGATTGAATTTGTAAAATTTCGGAACTTGGATTTGGGAAAACTTGATACAATTTATTTTTCTTTGAAGTGATTTCATCAATATTCAGTGTTGTTTGGTCAATAAATGCATCCATAGCAATAGATGGACTTCCATCTTCATCCCAAGCACCTTTTGAGTAAGATTTCCAGTTTTTATGAGCAATAGGTTCCCAATAAAAAACTCCCAAACCATTGGCTAATCTGGTTTTTTCTATCATATACGTTATAAATTGATGAGAAATATCAGGTCTTGTACTAGAAAAACCAACTTCAACCATCATGACATCTTTAGTATATCTTGTTTTCATATCCAACATATTGTTATAGGTGTTATTGACCATAGAAATCCAATTATTTTCATCAGGATATAAAGACATTCCAATGATATCAAATCTGTTAAAAACCATTCCGTTATTCAGTAAACCATCAATATTCCATCGAAATAAACCATTTTCATTGCCACTAGCAAGATGTAAAATGGTTTTTATATTGGTGTTGAAAGTTTTTACAGCATTGGTTCCAGCATTTAAAAATTTCGCATAATTAGCAAAACCACCTGTGGAAGCTTTTCCAGTATTCCATAACATTCCATCATTAGTTTCATTGCCAATTTGAACCCATTTAGGTGTAATTCCTTTTGCAGATAAAGCAGTTAAAATATCGGTTGTATGATTGTAAACGGCTGTTTCTAATTGAGAAACTGAAAAATTTATCCAAGCTGCAGGTTTTGTTTGTTGACCAGGATCTGCCCACCAATCACTGTAATGAATACAAATCATCACTTCTAAACCAGCTGCTTTTGCAAGTTCGGCTTTGGCAACCAAATCGTCAATATCACACCAACCATTTGCTTGCGAAACATCAGGATTTACCCAAACTCTCAATCTTACAGCATCCAAATCATATTCTTTTAACAAAGGCATCAATTGTTTTGAAACGCCATTATTATCTTTCCAACTAAAACCATTTGATTGCATTTCAGTCATCCAACTAATATCTGCTCCTTTACTGATAGGATAATTGCTAAACTGATAATTACTAGTGTCTTGAACTATTAATGCAGGTGTATTCCAATAACCAGCCCAAGCATTTGCAGTCCAATTTGTTTTGTATAAAACAGCTTTTACTTGATAAAAATGCCCAATTGTTAAATTTGCTGATAATTGATTGCTACTTCCCACAAAGAAACTAACAGATTTTTGAATATTTATGCCTGCTTGCTGATTTTGTAAGGTAATTCCATCAACAGTGCTCACATAATTATTGTTCGCGTCTAAAACCTCTAAACCAATATAGATGTGATTTTCTGTTGAACCAACTTCGCTAGAATAGTTGAAATTAACTGTTAAAGTAGCACCTAATAATGGACTTACTTCAAGTGGATTTTCATTAAAGGAGGTAATTTCTATGGATTGAGCGCATAAAAAATTTGGAATAAAAACGGTAAGTATGAACAGTATTTTTTTAAGTTTTTTCATAGTATTTATTTTTACTATTAACGATGTAACTTTTTGTTTTTCAGATATTTTAAAAGTAATACTGGATGATCTGTTTGAATGATTGCAGGACGAAGTTCAATTATTTTATCCATTGATGCAGTATTATTTTTTTCAAACAGCTTATCCACATGCCATAAACTATTCATAAACACTTGAATAGCATTCTTTTTTGCCCAAGTCATGTTTTCCAAATTTAATGATTTCTCATCAAAATGTTGAAGTTTTGATGTAATAATTTTAGCATAATACATCATTTCTTTGCTGTTTGAAACTAAAGGTAATACAGCATAAGTTGCATCAATTGCTAAGATTTCTGCGATTTTTTTTCGATCCCAAATAAATGAAAACACGTCATTTTGCATATTGTTTTCTTTTAATTGTTGATACAGTTTTGAAATTTCCACATTTTTAATGTCTAAATTCAGTATTATTTTATTTTTCGAAATTTCTAAAACCTCTTGCAAAGTTGGGATTTTATGAGTTGTTACAGAATCATTCATCACAAGAAAAAGATTGCTTAATTCCGCAAATGTAAAATCGCGAATATATCCAGTTCCATTGGTTGTCCTATCAATTTTATTGTCGTGCATCAATACAAGAACGCCGTCTTTTGTGGTGTTAACGTCGATTTCAACAATGTCTATTTTTGCTTCAATTGCTTTTTTTATGGATTCTAATGAGTTTTCTGGCGCAAATTTGTGGTAAGCTCT
>JANQTK010000073.1:0-3302 GCA_030731695.1 Polaribacter sp. | reverse complement strand
GAAATTTTATACATGTACTATTTTTGATTTATTTTAGTTTTTCAGACTATAAAATAGTCTCAACAGTCACAAATTTGTAACCATTTTTAATGCCATATTGAAGCATTTTCTCTAAATCTTTTAGTTTTGCGTCCAAATTGCTATAATCAAAATCATGCATCAAAACCACTGCTCCATTGTGAATGTAATTTTTAAATTTCTCAAATAGTTGACCTTCTTTATTTTCTTTTGGATCCCAATCATTGGTCGTTATTGACCACAAAACCGTTTTGATGTTTTTTGAAGCTAAAAAATCAATCTGATTTTGAGTGATGGCACCAAAAGGAGGCCTGAAATACCTAACATTTTTTACACCATAATTTGACAATTCAGTATTGCATTTTTCAACTTGATTTTGCCATAATTGTTCATTTGAAAACGTCCAGCCATTTTCATGATTCCAACTGTGATTTGCAATTAAATGCCCATTTTTTTGAGCGATATCGATTACACTTGGATTTTCTTTGATGCGTTCTCCCACCCAAAAAAAAGTTCCTTTTGCTTTGTATCTATCTAAAATTTTGATGATTTTTTTTGAAACTTCTGTTGGGCCATCATCAAAAGTTAAGGCAATTTGTTTTTTGGTTGAATCGCCTTTTGTAATACAAAAACCTTGACTGTTTTTCTGAAAATCCAAAAATTGATTTGGAATTAATGGAAGACTGTCATTTTTTTGATTGTAATTGATTTTCCAATTCACTTTTTCTGCACCGTTTTTTTCGCTTTTGGAAAAGTTTGTCAGAAAAACTACAAAAATCAATAATAGTAACTTTTTAAAAATCTTCATTTATTTGAGCACAATTTTATGGAGTAAAACCCCTTGTTTTTCTGAATAATTTTCTGGGTTTAGATCTGGTCCAAAACTAATTTGTAGTGATTCAATCGCAGATTTTTCAAATTTTTCTGTGGATGAAGAAGTAAACCAATACGATTGAAATCCTGGATAAGGTCTTGGTAATAAAACCATTGGAACTGCTTTTAACGCTGAAAGTGGAATAAAATGGATTTCTTTTTTGGGTGTTACTTCTATTACTTTTCCAAAAACGGTTCCATTATTTAATTGCAAAGCAATTTGTACTTTTTGATTTTTAGTGGTTCCAGATGAAGCTTCTATCATCAAAGAATCAAGAGAATTTAGATGATGAATGTCATTTTTGATATTTTTTTCAACCAAAATTTTAAACGTAAAATCAGGAATTTCTCCATTTAAATTGTTGACTGTTACATTCAATGTATTTTCGGAGGAAATTTTATGAGCAATGGTTTCAAAACGATAGCCTCTTTGATTTGGCCATAAAAAATTATTTTCTGATTCCACAGCAGCATCAAACAAAACGATGATTGGTGCTGATTTTACAATTTTTGTAGTATATCTTTTTTCGGGAATAAAATCCCAATCAATAGGATTTCCAGCCACATTATCAGGAAAAACAGTTGTGCCATTTTCAGTATAAACAACGATATGATAATTGAATGAATTTCCATACAATTTCTCTTTCGGAATTAACACTTTGTAGTGATAATTTCCCGATTTTCCCATCACATAATTATCCGTTTTTTGATACCCAGAAGGCAAAACAACTTCGACTTTTTTAATTTTTGTTGGCGAAATAATGTTGGCTTCAATGGTTAAATCAGTCTTTTTTTCAATCGATTTTAAAGGTTCATGAACCACATAAATTTGCTTGATTTCTTGATTGATATTTGCAAATTCATTGATTTTGATATTTCCTAATTTTTGAGTTGAAATGGCGATATCAAACTCATTTTTTGCATGTAAAATATACGTTCCAGGTTTGATTTTGAATTTTTGAGCACTTGATTTTCCTGAAAACGGATTGTCTATATCAATTGCAGAAATATGGAAATTTGAACCCAAATCTGAAAGATTAATTTCAATGTCATTTTCATTATTTTCTAAAATTGCGACTGTTTTTTTTAGGCTCGCTTTTTCAAAAGGATCATTGACCCATACAACATCAGGAAGGATTTCCAATCTCCAAATTCCGTTGTCAATTTTATCCAAAAAGTAAGCGCCACTTCCAGCATAAGAAACTATTTTTGAAGAACCAACACCTGCAATTTCTTTTAATTTGTTAGTATTTTTAGGAATTTCATCAGTTGAATTTGTGTAATAAAAAGCAGTTTCAGTAGTGTAAATCGCTAAATTTTGTCTCGGAATCAAGGTTGTATTCATGAAATTTGTATTGTTTGGAAACTTCCCAAAAGAAGCTCCTAAAGGTGTTTCATGAAAAACTTTTGAAGCAATTTTGAAAGAAATCGCTTTTGAAGGCGTGTACGCAAGGTTGAAATAATGCGTTTGATATTCAGTATTTGCAAAAGCTAGATCAATTGGATCATAAGCAAATTGCGCTGCAAACTGAAATTTAGCGCCTCTAAAACTTCTTGCCATTGCAGGAAATAAAGAAGATTGATTGGTGTCTCCAGGGTCAAATTCATAAATGATTCTTGCTTTATTTTGGAATTCTTTTTTAGAATCAAAAGGAATTTCATACGAATCAACATTGGGTAAATTATTCATTTCAAGTAAGTTACCTCTTACCAATCCAGTTGGATACCATTGAAAAGTACACCCTTGAATATTGGCTTTTAAATAATCATCAATATATTCAGATTTTTCAGAAACGTTGTAAAAAATAGGATTTTTAAAACCAGCTTTGCGAATGACATCAGCCATTCTGTTGATATATTTTGTGGCAATTGGTCCATTAGTATGCGTTGGTTCGTTGTTGATTTCCAGCGCAATAATATCAGGATCATTTTTATATGCCAAACCAGTATACGAATTTACATGATTTAATAATTGTGTAAAATAGCGTTCTTGTTTTTGTAAGACTTTTTCATCATCATAGGTTTGCCATTTTTCTAATTTATTGGAAAATCCATCTACAGGAAAATTCTTTTCAGGATAACCATTATCACCTACTTTGAAAGGAGTTACAAGGGTTTTGAATCCTCTTTCTTTCATTTTTGCGAGGGTATAATCTAACAAATCAAGCTGAGGAGAAGCAATTAAATTTCCCAAACTGTCAGTGACTTCTGCATCCCAAATGTGCACTCTAAAAGCATCAACGCCCAAACGTGACAAATGATAAACATCTTTATCTATGGCATTTTTATGATTTTTATTTACATAATTTATGGCTCTGTAACCATGTGCAAAAGGCAGCGTGTAATTGACGCCAAAAAGTCGGATTTCCTCCTTGTTTTTTGACCATCTAAAAACGCCTTTTGAGTCAACA
>JANQTK010000072.1:2380-6455 GCA_030731695.1 Polaribacter sp. | reverse complement strand
TTTATTCAGTAAATTTAATTCAGATAGTTCTTCTTTAGGAATGATATCTTTTAGTATTTTGTAATTTGATTGAAATCGTAACTGATTTCCCTTTGTTTTTCTAATTTCAAAAAAATATTCACCTAAATTATTTTTAAAATCAATATTCCCATTTTCAGCTCCTAAAACTTCGAAATCATAAGGAAAATTAAAGTAAAAAATAGAAAAGTCTGAATATTTAAAATCAAGATAATAGCTTAAATCAGCGGTACTTGATTTGTTTTCAAGGATATTGTGTTGAATTAATTTTTCTACAGAAATGCTAATCAAACTGTCGTTGATAAAATTAACAGCATTGTTTAAAATACCCTCAGCATTCATTACATAATCAAAAGGTCTTTTACTGTTTTGAACTCTACTAATAACAGTATCTATTTGCATGGTATTGTCTTTTCCTTCAAAATTTGCCAATGCATCATAAAATTCTTCTACTTCTTTATTTTGATTGATTACATTGAAAAAGTTCCGCAATTCTGTAGACATTCCTCCAGAAACTTTAAATCGATATCTGAATGTTGTTTTTTTCTCTTTTACATCAACTGTTGCTGAAACTGTTTGATGAATATGATTGATATTTGAATCCATATCAGGCAAATTTACTTCTGCAACAGAGACAGAATCTACCTCAGCGAATTGAAGTTTATAATTTATAAAGGTGTCTTTTTTTTCTCTTTTTTCTGATTGTTTTGGTTTTACTAAAACTGCTTTAGTGTTGAATAATGATGTGGGAATTTCATCTAATTGATACATGTAAAATTCTTCATGAGGATATAAAAAATGTAGTTTTCCTTTTTCATTTTCAAAAGCAAAGAAGATGTGTTCAAATTCACCTTTTCTAATATAATAGGTGTCTATTTCTCCTGAACGTTTTTCTCTTCCAAAAACGGCCCAATAATCTATTTCTAAATCTTCAAAAACTTGCCTGTAAAATCTTCGAATGCTAATGGGATCAAATCTTCCTTCTTTTAAAAAATAACCACTCGATTTTATAAACTCACTTTGAATTGCTGCTTGCATTTTAAATTTTTCCAATAATTCCGAATGTAGTAGATTAAATTTATAAAATTTAGAACTGTCTTTGGCTTCGCCAATGATTCTGTTTTTCCATCTTTTATAGTATGTTGAGTTTTCGTAATCTAAGGCTAAGGGTTGTGTGTAAAAATTAAACTCTTCGTTATAAACATCTTTCCAAGTTCTTAATGTACCATCTTTTGCTTCAAGTGAATAATACAAATAGGGCTTTTCACAAGGCAAACAATGATATTCATTCAACTCAAGGCCTTTTAGTTTGTCAACAGAAAATTGCAAATACACCAAACTGTCATTAGAAATAATTGCTGGCTCAGGAAACTCGTTATAAGATTTATACCTCACCAACATTTCAGGTCCTGTTTTTACGGTGTATTGTGAATTTAAACTATGTAAATTTGTGTGTAGATTAACAAAGCTTCTTAACTCGGTTTTTTTTAAATATTCATAATAAACATATTTTGTTTCAATGGTATCACCAGGTTCCACTGCAGGAATTGGGTAATTGATTTCTCCAAATTTTTTACCCTTAGAATCTCTTTTAAAAACTAAACTTGAGTCTAGCTCTATGATAGTGCCATCAGCTTTTAAAGTTCGTATGGTAATTTTTTTCAAATGGTTGCTTTCGTATTCATTCAAATTTAAAAAAGCATAATTTTCTACACCTTTGGTGGTGTTCACAACCAATTTGTTATTTACAGCAACATATTTCATATAATCTATCATTCTTTTCTCATAAGTTACGTCTAAATATGAGTAAGCATAATATGCATCCGAATTTTTACAAAGGGTTAAAAATGGATCTTCTGTTTTTGCTGTAACAACAGACTTGTATCCATAAAAAAGTATGCAGGTGCATAAAATAAAAAGACTAGCTTTTCTTTTTTTTGAGAACAATAGGGTCATTGAGTATTTTTTTAAAAGCATTTAAAATTTCATTTATGTTACTAATGTTTTCCTTTTCTACAAACAGATGATCAATAACAAAATCGTAATTGCATTGAATTTCTAGGTCCGAATTTTTACGAATGGTTACATTCAACGAAATTCCAGCACCTTCAAAAGAATGAGTTATTGGTTTAAAATCTTCAATAGGCTCATTTAATTGTATGTTCGAAACTACTTTTTTGTGAAAAGGATTTCTAAGATACGTGCCTTCAAATAAGGTTTGTCTACTTTCATTTTCTATAAGTTTTGGTAAAAAATCAATAAATAAATACCTATTAGAGCCATCAATAAAAGTTTTTCCAGTGATAGAAATAGCACCAGTAAATTGTAATTTTTGCAAATCATTTATGAGGGTTACATCAGAAATAGATTGATTTCCTAGCACTTCTTCATAAAAGCTTTTACTAAAATTTTTAAATTCAGTTTCTCCAATATCATGTAAATTTCTTTTTAAATAATTACTGGATATTCCGTTATAGTTTGTAGTAAATGTCCCTTTTAAAATAGCATTATTTTCATCCATTGCAAGGTCTAGTTGATAATAAATTTCATTTTGTTGTGGACTAAATTGTGCTACTTCGTAAAAATTTCCTCCCTCTTCATTAATAATTAAAATGGAACGATTTTGGAGACTTTGTACAGGAGTTCCTACTAAATGTATGATATCTGTAGGGTCTAATAATATTTTTTCTTCGTTGATATAGGCAACACAAATCACGTGATTTGCAGAACTTAATGAAGGAAAATCACAATCGCTAATGTGGTTAAAAGTTGCAGCTAAAGCGATATCACTTTTTATACCCTTGTATTTTAACGTCTCAGATAAAAAATTAGAAAGATCTTTACAATCTCCTTGTTTGTTTGTAAAAACCTCATTTGCATGCGATGGTATAAAAGCGCCCATCCCAATTTCTATGGCAACATATTTAAAATTACGTTTCATGTAATTGTAAATGATGTGTAAAATTTCTTTGGGATCAGTGGTGTTTGCTGTTAACTCATCAATCTTTTGTTTTACTGAGGCGTCCAATCCTTTTTTTGATGAAATATTTTCTAAATACCAATCATTCATATATTTTTTTGGATCATTTTTATAGGAATTTGGCATCACAAGAGTTCGCATTAAGGGTACTTTCATGTTTTTATAAATTCCAAAAAATTGTAAGGGGTCTTCAGCAACTTTTTTAGGAGCCGCTTTTATTTTCCAAGTAGTGTTAAAATCCGTATTCGTAGAATCAATAGAATAAAATGACAATGAATCTTTATGAATGATATTGTGTACGAATTCAAATTTTTTGGGAACTGTTATTTCGTATTTTAAGGTATCTATTTCTTGATAAGAAAAAAATGGCAAACTCGAAAAATACATTAACTCTTTGCAAGAAACTAAGTAAGTCAATGAAACCTCCATTTCTGCAGGTATAAAAACAGATTTAATTTTTTTACTTGCTATGTAATCTAATTTCACTTCCTCCTCAAAAATTCTTTTGATCGTTAGCGGTTTTAAACGTTTTCCTTTAACTTCGGAAAGCGCTATTTCAGATACTTTTTCAAGTTCGGTATCATAAAAAATAGGATAGGTTCTCGGTTCAGAACTCTTTTTTAATAGGATGGTATACTCAATGTCAAAAGAAGAATCCTCATTGATTATAATTTTTTCTGATTTTTCTTTTAGGCCAGTTTCTTGACTGACTATTGATACATTTTCAAAAATTAAGATGCAAAAAATTAGAGGTTTTATAAAGCGCAACATAAAATAAACGAATCTTTAACGATGTGATTTCACACTACGCAATATACACTTTCAATTGAGATTTTTTTTTGAAAAAAATAATTTATTTAGGTTGTTTAAAAATAGAAGCTTAAAATTTATTCCCTAAAAACTCCGCAAAGCCCATGTAGTTTTCCATTCCAAAAACGGAATCTCATTTTTAAATTCAATAGGCAACCAAATGTATCTTCCATCTATATGATTATCAGGATTCCAGATCAAAAAGTTATAAGAAAAATAGTTACAATCGTTGCAATTTTTTACATTGCTAACCGCTAACCGCTAACC
>JANQTK010000072.1:0-2280 GCA_030731695.1 Polaribacter sp. | reverse complement strand
AAAAGTCAAAAGTCAAAAGGCGATCAACGAAAATCGAAAAACGAACAACGAGTAACCACCAACTCCACCAAAAATAGTTGAGCCTCCGAAAAGTCTCTATCTTTTTCGAGGGAATAGGCTTTAAAAATAGGTTTCTACAGCAAATTCAAACTGCTCTATAAAAATCTCCTTAAACTTACTGATGTTATTCTGTTCATAAAATAGCAACATTGCTTTCTTATAATCCATTGAATCAACTGTACGAAATGAGATTGGGCAATGCTTTTCATGAATTAAAATCGCATTACTCACTATTCTGGCAGTTCGTTTATTTCCATCCATAAAGGGTTGTATATAAGAAATTAAAACCAACGCCAACAATGCCTTTTCAAATACATTCGATTTACTATTGATGAGTTCACACGTATTTTTTAAAGCCTCAGAAATTTGAAATTCATTATCCAAAGGCTTATAATTGGTGCCAGTAATTCCTATTCTTCGTTTTCTTAAATTTCTTTCAACATTTAATTCTTTAGTCAAAATACGATGAATATCCTCAATTTTTGAGACTTTCAATGGATATAAATAATCAGGGTTTTCAATAATAAAATCTAAGGCGTCTTTATGATTCAACAACATGGATGCTTCCTCTTTCGTTTTTCCAGCAGCAGTTTCTCTTTCTTTCAAAAGACGTTCTGTTTCTAATAGCGTATACGTATTTCCTTCAATTTGCGAAGATTTCCAGCTTAGGTCAATGGCAAGTCTTTCGAACTCTTTTTGATATTCAAAAGGAGATAAATGAGCACTATTTTCTTGAAACTTTACTTGAAGCGAACGTAATTTTTCGATTTCAGAGGCAGTAAAAATACTGTGTTTTGAGAGTACCTCATTCAATAAATAAAAATTAAAACCTTGTTTAATGACTCTTTCATCCAACTCTTTTTCATAATATTTTTCAATATCAATAGGCTCTAAAAGTTCGAATGTTGCAGAAACTTCATATTTTGTAGCCTTTCCTTTTCCAGAAGTCGCAAGGTAATTTTTAGCAACCAAATCATTCAAAATACGCTTTAAGGTTGCGTAACTCAATGCCATTTCAATGCTGTCAAAAATTTCTTTTGATGAACCAATTTTCTTTAAACGAACAATTTCAATGATTTTTTGATCTCTTTCTGGAATCATAATATATAACTTTAAGCTCACAAATATACTTTTTTAAGCTCAATATAAATGTATTTTGAGCTACATTTTGATTTCTAATGAGCTTTATTTCAATAAAACAGTAAAACAATGAAACAATTTAGCAATGAATCAATGAATCATTCAGCTTAGTTTGTCATCCTGAACTTGCCTGTCCCGTCTTTTTTAGCGGGATTTCAGGATCTCATGCTTTTTCCGAATTTATTTCAAGAATATAACTTCTCATGGGACACCACACTAAATCCTAAAGGTTAAAATCAAAAGGACAAATCCTGATTTTTACGCAGAATTTTTTTTTACTAAAATAAAAGTATGACGCGCCAAAAAAGAGGTATATTTTTTGAATAACACAATAAAATACAAAAAAAACTAGTTATTTTTATGTATAAAATATGAAATAAGTAGTTTTTGTAAATTTATAATAAAAATGAGCATTTTTAAAAAATAACAAATGTGTTAATAACTATGTGTTAAGTGTGATAAATTCTTTTTTTTTTATTAAAAGTGATGCTATATCTTGCAAATGTAAAAAAGCCTAAGCTTTGCGGTCTTAGACTTTTTTAAATTTTGTTGTTTCATGAAGAAACAAACTTTAACTATTGGAAATTCAAAGTTAGTCAATCTTCATGATATATACAAAATAATATTTTGTATCACATTTAAAAATAAATGTAGGTGTTGGCACTCGCAAACCAACATCGAAATCATGGAATCTTAAAAAGATCGGCAGAAGTATCAATTTTTTTATTCTTTTTACCCTGATAAGGGTAGCAAGTTTGTTTTGAAAAATCGTTCAAGACATTGCACAAGGTGCAGAGAACCTTTTAGGCAACGTAGAGGAGGCGGCTGTAAAACACTCTATAAATAAATTTACAGCAACAATTTTATAAATTTTAAATATACAGTATGTTACATATAAATAAAGTAGCGCGTCCGAATCCGCAGGACAATACAGCGGACAATAAGTTTTATGCACAGTTAAAAGCAAGTGGTAAAACAGATTTAGAACGATTGGCATACTTGGTATCCAATCAAAGTACAGTAAGAGAAGGAGACTGTTATGCAGTAATCTTATCATTAATACACAATGTTATTGATGAG
>JANQTK010000071.1 GCA_030731695.1 Polaribacter sp. | reverse complement strand
CAAAATTGGGTAGTGATACAACTTTTTGAGTTGATGCACAACTCGCTAAAAAAAGTGCAACAAAGGCACTTAAAAAAAGTGATTTTATGATTCTCATTTCTGTAAAATTCTTAATTAAATATTTCTGAAAATTGATGAGTTGTGTTTAGTCTGATGCCTTTTTCTGTGTGTTGCACAGTACACAATTCGTTGGTTGCATCATGTTCTAAAAAAAGGTAAAAATTATGGTCTGCAGCTTGTTTTAAAAATGCCGCTTTTTCTTTGATAGTCAGCAAAGGTCTTGTGTCATAACCCATCACATAAGGCAATGGAATATGCCCAACTGTAGGCAACAAATCTGCCATAAAAACAATGGTTTTTCCTTGATATTGAATGATAGGTAACATTTGCTTTTCTGTATGACCATCTACAAATAATACATCAAAACCCATTTGATCTTTGGCATTTCTGTGGATAAAATTTAGCTGCCCATTTTCTTGAATTGGGCGAATATTTTCTGATAAAAAAGAGGCTTTTTCACGTGCATTTGGTTCTGTTGCCCATTTCCAGTGTTTGTCATTAGACCATACTTTGGCATTTTTAAAGGCAGGAATTAGCATCCCATTTTTGTCTTTTTCAATAACACCTCCACAATGATCAAAATGCAAATGTGTTAAAAAAACATCCGTAATATCGTCTCTGTGAAAGCCCAATTTTTTCAAAGAATTGTCTAAAGAAAAATCTCCAAAAAGGTAATAATGACTGAAAAACTTGTCAGATTGTTTGTTTCCTAAACCTGTATCAATTAAAATTAAGCGATTTCCATCTTCAATTAACAAGCAACGCATGCTCATTTCTATCAAATTATTAGCATCAGCAGGATTGGTTTTTTGCCAAATAGATTTTGGAACAACGCCAAACATAGCTCCTCCATCTAATTTAAAATTTCCTGTTTCAATAGGATATACTTTCATTATAAAATAGGTTCAAGAAATAGGTTATAAAAATAATCATTTCAAAATGGTTGCAAATCTTTTTTGGCTTTTTTATGATTTTATAAACAAATTTTATTCATTTCGTGCAAGGTCTTAAAGACATCCTGCAAGGTCTCAAAGACCTTTTAGGTATAAATGTTGAATACCTACAAGGTTGCAAAAACCTTGCAGGAAAAGTTATTATTTTATTTCAATTTGTTGTCGAATTTCCGAACCAAAATTGTCTGTGACAGAAATGGTATGCAATCCAACTTTTGGTACAATTGCCATCTGATGCAACTCATTTGTAGTTCCTAAAAAAACGGC
>JANQTK010000070.1 GCA_030731695.1 Polaribacter sp. | reverse complement strand
AAAAATTATCAAAATTTTAAGATTTTCTTTACGGTTTTCTTATTTTGGTTCAGTATTCAATTTGGAAAACCTATTGAAGATTCACTTGCGTTTTTTTTGGTCATATCCGTTGGAATTATCCATGGAGCAAATGATTTGTTAATACTTTCACTGAAACAAGTAAACAATATTAACTTTAAAAAGAACTTATTTATATATATAGGTATTGTTTTATCGTGTGTTGTTTTATTTCTGTTACAACCCTTTTTATCGATTTTGTTGTTTGTTTTTATCAGTTGTTATCATTTTGGAGAAGAACATTTGAGTGATAAAGTTTCCATAAATCCTTTTTTTGATACCATTTACTTTATTATTTATGGGATGTTGATTTTTTCGATGTTATTTTATGCAGCATTGCCAGAGGTAAATACAATTATGATGGAACTCTCAAACGTTGAATTTTCTTATGATCAAATTAAATATACGTTGATTGTTTCTTTGCTGTTTTTTATGATAATGAATGTGTTTTTACTTTGGAAAAAGAAAATATTACTTCCTGAATTTTTAAAGGAGTTATTTTTTTTAGCCTTATTGTCTTTGGTTTTTAAAACATCCTCACTCATTTTAAGCTTTGCCATTTATTTTATTTTTTGGCATTCCATTCCATCCATAATTCATCAAATCTTTTTTATTTCAGGAGATTTCACAAAAAAAACAGTGCTCTTTTACGTGAAAAAAGCACTGTTTTATTGGTTGTTAAGTGTCGTTGGTTTATTGATTTTATATTTTTTTATTCCTCAAATCAATTTATTTTCGACAGTTATTTTTGTGATTTTACTTTCAGTTACTGCACCTCATATTTGGGTGATGTATAAAATGAAAAATTAACGCGTAAAAACCAATTCGGTCTTTGACGACATATTCTGATCAAAACGATAGTTTTCAACATTAAAACTCTTTAATTCTTCAATCGATCTTACATTGTTTTCAATGATAAAACGCACCATCAAACCACGCGCTTTTTTAGCAAAAGTCATGATAGTTTTATATTGTCCGTTTTTAAAATCCTTGAAAACAGGAGTAATCATCGATACTTTTAAAACTTTTTGATTGATGACTTTAAAGTATTCTGAACTTGCTAAGTTGATGAGCAATTCATCCTCCAAAAGTTCTTCGTTCAAAGCATTTGCTATGGAATCTCCCCAAAATTTATACAAATTTTCTTTGGTGCCTACTTTTAGTTTTGTACCCATTTCCAAACGATAAGGTTGCATTAAATCCAAAGGTTTTAAGATGCCATACAATCCAGATAAAATCCGTAAGTTTTCTTGTAATAAAGGTAGTTTTTCAACTGGTAAAGAGTTGATGTCTATACCTCTAAATACTTCTCCAGTAAAAGCATATATGGCTTGCTTGGCATTTTCAGGAGAAAATGGAGGTTGCCAAGTTTGGTTTCGTTCGTAATTCAACGCTGCCAAATCATCAGAAATTGACATTAAATCCGCTAGTTTATTTTTTGAAAGTGTTTTTAATTTTTGATTCAATTTGGTTGATTGGTCTAAAAAACGAGGAATAGTGTGCAAACTCGTTGGAACACTGCTTTCAAAATCTAATGATTTTGCTGGCGATATAATGATTTTCATAAAATGCGTTTAATATTTATAATCTAACCGTAAAAATACAAACGAAATTGTAAAAAGTAACAGGATTTTGAAAGCAATCTCTGATATTTCTATTTATAAAATTGATAAGTGTAGCCCTTTTTGATTATATTTATTGATGGCTTCAAACTATTTTAGTTTTTAAAGGTCAAATATACAAACTAATCAATTTTTTCTTTGAGTAAAGAAGAGCAGCTTTTGGCAAAGCTTCGAAATCCGGCATTGAAAGACACTGCTTTTAATGAATTGCTTGATACGTATCAAGAGCGATTGTATTGGCATATCAGAAAAATGGTGATTACGCATGAAAATGCAGATGATGTGTTGCAAAATACGTTTATCAGAGTGTATAAACACATTCAAAATTTTCAAGAAAAAAGCAGTTTACACACGTGGATGTTTCGCATTGCATACAATGAATCTATTCGTTATCTAGAAAAAAATAATAAGAAAGGGTATGAAATTTCTGAGGAATTTGTTGAAGAAAAAGTAAAAATTTTGTCTGAAGATACCTATTTCAATGGAGATGAAATTCAACTGAAATTACACAAAATTATAGAAGGATTTACCGAAAAACAAAAACGAGTTTTTCAGATGAAATATTTTGATGAATTGAGTTTTAAAGAAATCTCCGAACTTTTAAAAGTATCAGAGAATACTTTGAAATCAGCGTATTACACCGCTGTGAAAATTATTGAAGAAAAAATATTTGAATAAAACAAACTATTTTAAAAATCTAGGGTCAAAGAAATATCATGAAGAAATTTGATAAAAATAACAAGGAAAAAACATTTTTAGAACAACAGTATTCTAAAGATTTAGTTGAGCGTCATTCAAATTATTTAGGGACCGAAATTCCTGAAGGGTATTTTACAACTTCAAAATTGGCTATTTTAGAACGTATCAAAAATGAAGAAATTACCGAAAATCCTAAAAAGCAAGTCGTTTTTTGGTTGAAACCGAGTTTCAAATATGCTGTTGCAGCTTCCTTAGTTTTCTTAGTTGGCATGACAATTTGGTTGCAACATCTCAATAAAACCGAAGAACAATTTACCACAGATTTTGAGTTGCTATCTTTTTCTGATGACGTTTTATTGAATTCAATTTTGGTAGATGAAGCACAATTTGATGCTTATACAAATATCATATTAATGAATGAAATTGTTATAAAAGCAGAACTTTCCGAACAAAAAATGGACGATTTATTTTTAAATTCTTTGTTTGTAGAAGACTCATTGATAGATGATTATACAGGTAAAAAATTTGTAGAATCCATTATTTTATAAAAAAAAGTGAATTTAATTTCAAACTATTTTCAAAAACACAGTTCTAAGGATTTAGAAACAATATAAAAACAATTTTAATCATGAAAACAATCATCCCAACAAAAAGATTTTTTACGAGACGTATCCAATCTTTCGTAACAATTTTAATAGCCGTTGTTGCATTTACTGCTTGTTCTGAACAAGCAACCATTGAAGAATTAGCTATTGATGACAGCGCTTTAATAGAAAAAATTGAAGTAGCTTCAAAAACAACTGTTAATGCTTCAGCTTTACCAACTGCAACCAAAGCAACTTTTGATGATGAATTGGCAGACAGTTCTGTTGAAAAAGTGGAATTTGCAAAAGGGTTAGGGTATAAAGTTTCCGTATTTACTGATAACGAATCAAGATTGGAAGCCACAAGTATTGTATTCTTTTCAATGGCTGGAAAACAATTGAATGATACCAATGAACAACGAAGATTCAGAAGAAATAAATGTTTTGAATTTGTATTTCCAGTAGATTTTATCATGCCAGATGATAGTTCAATCACCCTGGAAACTAAAGAAGATTGGGTTTTGATAAGAGAGTGGTATCAAGCAAATCCTGGAGTAAAAGTGCGTCCTGAATTGGTATTTCCAGTAGATGTTCAACTTGAGGATGGAACCATTCAAACTTTATTAGATAGAACAGAATTGATGGCTGTAAAAGATGCTTGTAAAAAGAACAAAGACAAAAGAAAATGTTTCGTTTTCCAATTGCCTGTAACCTTCACAATGCCAGATGCTACTGAAATTGTTGTCAATGCAAGAGAAGATTTTCGATTGATAAGACAATGGCATATTGCAAATCCAACCATTGCAGAAAAAGCAAGTTTGAATTTTCCAATCACCATCATTTATAAAGACAGCACTACAGCAACAATTGCAGATGAAGCGGCTTTAATTGCCGCCAAAGTTGCTTGTAGAAATTAATTTGTACATTAGTCCATCAAATTCAATGAGTAAAACAATCACAATGAATTCAAAAAACATCCTTTTTAAAACCCTATTATTTTTGATTATGTTTCTGAATATCAGTGTTTTTTCTCAAGAATCTAATTATGAGCTCATCAAAAAAGAACTCACCAAAGAGCAAAAAGAATTGTTAGAAAAAGAGCAAGAAATTCTGAAAGCAAATCGTGAAGCCTTTAAAGCTTCTTTGACCAAAGAACAATTATTGATTTTGGAAGATAAAAATTTATCCAAAGAAGATATCAAAAATCGCTTGATGGCAACCTTTTCAAAAGAGCAAAAAAATATGGTTCGAAATCAGCAAATGCGTTTGCAAATGACTAGAGAAACATTTCGAAAATCCTTGACTGGTGAACAACGAAAAATGCTCAAAGAGCGCATAGATAAAATCAGAAATACAAAAGATAGAGGAGAGTTAAAAGATGGTCCTAGAAACCAAAATTCTGATGGAAGAAATGTGCGAAACAGAGAGAATTAGAATATTATTTCTATGAGAAATCTTTTCGAAATATTGGATAAAAAAATGAGATTATTAGGGTTGCTATTGGTATCAATAGCAACCTCTTTTTGTTCCTATGGTCAAGAAAAAAACGATGAAAGTATTGATGCTTTAATTGATGAATTATTTTTTAATGATCAGCAGTTTATTGATGAGGTCTTGGAAACCAACTTTTCTTACAATTTTTTATACACTTCGTTATCTTACAATAGCAATACTTTTTTTTCAGGACGAGATTCAGGAATAGACCAATTCAATGTGATTCCGCAAATATCCTATTATCATTCTTCAGGATTTAATGCAAGTATTTCTGGAATTTATTATCAAAATTTTGCGCCAAGTTGGGATTTTACAAGTGTTTCAGTAGGATATTTCAATTCGATTGGAAAGTCAAGAAACATCATTTATAATTTCGGATACACCAAATATTTTTATTCAGATGATTTTGATGATTTTACAAATTCCATAGATGTTAGTTTGGGAATTAGAAACAAAAAAAGAACATTAGGAACCACCTTATCAGGTTCTTATATTTTTGGGACAGATAATTCGTATCAACTGGTTTCCAATAGTTTTGTAAGTTTTAATCTATACAGGACCACTAATTTTGCATTGAGATTTAGACCTACTATTAGTTTTGTGGTTGCCAATCAAACTTTTGGAAAATATACCTTACGAATTATAAATGGCAGAAGGGTTTTTGTGTATTCAAGTACAGAAGTATTTGATTTATTGAATACCCAATTGGGTTTTCCAATTTCGTTTTCAAAAAAATCTTGGGATGTTGAAATCGGATATTATGTGAATTTGCCAAATGCAGTTGCAGATGAATCAAACCTAAAGAATACTAGTTTTTTGGGACTTTCTGTGGGTTATTTGTTCGATTTATCTAAAAAGAACTAATTAATCTTCATATTTGGAATGTTCTGCATATGTGCGCCATTTTTCTATACAAGCAATCATATCTTCGGGAATTTCGGAATCAAATTGTAAAAATTTTCCTGTGATTGGATGCGTAAAACCTAAGGTTTTTGCATGCAAAGCTTGTCTTGGCAGCACATTAAAACAGTTGTTTACAAATTGTTTGTATTTGGTAAAAGTAGTTCCTTTTAAAATCTCATTGCCTCCATAACGTTCGTCATTGAAAAGCGTATGTCCAATATGTTTAAAATGTGCTCTAATTTGGTGGGTTCTTCCAGTTTCTAATTTGCATTGCACTAAAGTCACGTAGGTCAATCGTTCCAACACTTTATAATGGGTAATGGCTGGTTTTCCAAAATCACCCTCAGGAAAAACATCCATTTGCAATCTGTTTTTAAAACTACGCCCAATATTTCCTTCAATTGTTCCTTCATCCTCATCTATGGTTCCCCAAACGATGGCGTAATACAAACGTTCTGTTGTTCTGTCAAAAAATTGTTTGGATAAATTTGCCATGGCAAATTCAGTTTTGGCAATCACCAATAAACCACTGGTGTCTTTGTCAATTCTGTGCACCAAACCTGGACGTTCATTGGAATTTGTAGGTAAGTTTTCAATATGATGAATCAAGCCATTAACCAACGTTCCTGAATAATTTCCATGCCCAGGATGTACTACCATTCCTGCAGGTTTGTTCACCACAATTACAGTTTCGTCTTCATACACAATATCTAAAGGTATGTCTTCTGCAACCAATAAATTTTCTGCTGGTGGATAAGCCAAAACAACTCTTACAACATCATTTGGTTTTACTTTATGGTTTGATTTTACAACCACATCATTCACTAGAATATTTCCCGCTTTTGCGGCTTGTTGTACTTTGTTTCTTGTAGCATTTTCAATGAAGTTCATCAAAAATTTATCCACTCGCAAAGGCACTTGTCCAATACTAGCTACAAATCTGTGATGCTCATACAAATCATCATTTTCAATCTCTAAATTCTCGTTTTCTATCAAAATATTATATGCTTCTTTCTACTTTTTAAAACTCAACATCATCACCAATACTATCTTTTTGAAGAGTATCTTGACCCATTCCACCATCACCTAAAACCAACGTAATTTCAGAGTTTTTTTGCAATTTATCATTTGGATTTAAGATTCTTCCCTTATGACGCATTCCTCTAACTACATCTTTTCCAATGTCATTTACGTAAATAAAATCGGAACTAACGATAAATCCAATAGCGCGTAATTCAGAAATTGCTTGCCTTTTTGTACGGCCATTTAAATCAGGAAGCATAACATCTCTGTATCTTGAAGGATTTAAAGTCAGGTAAATTTTACGTTTTTCTTTTACAAACTCTCCAGCTTCGGGATTTTGCTGAATCACAGAAAATTTTGGATACTCAGGGTTGTAACTTGCGCTATCAATCACAATATAATCCAAGTCTAATTCACTCAATTTCATAACTGCCTCGTCAATTGAAAGTTTACTTAAATTCGGAACTTCAATTTTTTGATTGTGATTTGTAGAGAATTTCAACATGATTTTAATAACAAACACAAAGACAATCAATCCAACAAAAGCGATGAGGATTTGTTTTAAAAAAAGTTTACTCTTAACGAACTGAATGATACTCATAAGTGGCTTTTTTGATAATTTACAAAGATATAAAAACTAAACGTCGTGAAATCTATTTATATTTTGATAAATTTGTTACATATATCGTTACGTAAATGAAAAAAATTATTGCCATTGTGATGGGTGGTTATTCATCCGAAGTGAACATTTCTTTAAAAAGTGGAAATGTAGTTTACAAACATTTAGATAGAGAAAAATACATCCCTTTTAGGGTGCATATTTTAAAAGAAAAATGGGTTGCTTTAGATGATGCTAACAATGAATATCCAATTGATAAAAACAATTTTTCATTTTTAATGCATGGAAATTTGATGCAATTTGATGTTGTTTTCAATGCAATTCATGGAAATCCTGGCGAAAATGGCGTTTTATTAGCCTATTTTGATTTGTTGGAAATCAAATATACCTCAGCACCATTTTATCAAATGGCATTGACTTTTAATAAAAGAGATACTTTGAGTGTCTTGAAACAGTATGGCATTCAGACAGCAAAATCAGTTTTTTTAAACAAAGGTGATGTCATCAATGTAGATGAAATTATTGACAAAGTTGGTTTGCCTTGTTTTGTAAAACCAAACAATGCTGGTTCAAGTTATGGAATTTCAAAAGTGTATGAAAAAGCAAAGATGTTGGCAGCACTTGAAAAAGCCTATAAAGAAGATACCGAAATTTTGATTGAATCCTTTTTAGATGGGACAGAAGTTTCAGTTGGCGTGATTCAATATCAAAATACATTGAAAGTTTTGCCAATTACAGAGATCGTTTCCGAAAATGATTTTTTCGATTATGAAGCAAAATACGAAGGAAAATCACAAGAAATAACACCAGCCAGAATTTCACAAACAGTGCAAGAAAGGGTAGAAGAGGTAGCAAAAAAAGTGTATAAGGTATTGAATATGCGTGGTTTTTCGCGTTCGGAATATATTTTAGTCAATGACGAGCCATTTTTCTTAGAGATGAATACTGTTCCTGGAATGACAGAAGAAAGCATTTTGCCGCAACAAGCGGCGGCTGCAGGAATTTCTTTGAAAGAATTATTTGACAATGCCATTCAAATGGCTTTAAATTAGACATTATGAAAAGAGCAGTTTTTCCAGGATCTTTTGATCCAATTACGTTAGGTCACTCTGATATTATTGAAAGAGGTGCAAAACTTTTTGATGAACTCATCATTGCTATTGGGATCAATGCCGATAAAAAATACATGTTTTCGTTGGAACAACGCAAACAGTTTATTGAAGACGCTTTTAAAAACAATCCTAAAATAAAAGTGGTAACCTATTCAGGCTTGACCATCGATTTTTGTAAAGAAAACAAGGTTGATTACATCCTTAGAGGTTTGCGAAATCCTGCTGATTTTGAGTTTGAAAAAGCCATTGCACATACCAATAGACATCTTTCTTCGATAGAAACTGTCTTTTTATTAACGGCTGCAAGAACTTCTTATATTTCCTCTTCCATTGTAAGAGATGTTATTCGCAATAATGGGGATTACACCAAATTAGTTCCAAAATCAGTAATTGTAACTCATAAATAATGACCAAATTAAGAACGATTTTCTATTTTTTATTTTTGATTTTATTGCTTTCTTGCGCTGGAAATAAAAATACTACAACAGATTTTACAACACTTTTTGAAAAATCAAAAGGAACTGAAACGCCTGAATATAAAGAAGTTATCAATTATTACAAGCAGCTTTCAGCTACTTATGATGAAATTTCTATGTTTACTTTTGGTCAAACAGATTCAGGTGAACCTTTGCATCTGGTGGTGTACAATCAACAAGGAATTAAAAATGTTGACGAAATTAAAAAATCCTCAAAAAATAAAATTCTGATTAATAACGGAATTCATCCAGGGGAATCTGATGGGATTGATGCTTCCATGCTATTGTTGCGAGACTTGGTTCAAAGCGATTCTTTGAAACAAAAATATCAAAACTCTATTATTTGTATTATTCCAGTATATAATATTGGAGGTGCTTTGAATCGTAATTCACATTCACGCACCAATCAAAATGGACCTTTAGAATATGGTTTTCGTGGAAATGCTCGAAATTTTGATTTGAATCGCGATTTTATCAAACAAGACACTAAAAACGCAGCTACATTTGCTGAAATTTTTCATACTGTAAATCCAGACGTTTTTATTGATAATCATGTGAGTAATGGTGCTGATTATCAGTATGCAATTACACATTTATTTACGCAGCACAATAAATTAGGAGGAAGTTTAGGTGCTTTTTTAGAAGAAAAAATGCGTCCTGAAATCGAAAATTCGTTGTTAAAAAAAGGCATTGACATTACGCCTTATGTAAACGTTTGGGGAACAACTCCTGAAGCTGGATTTTCTCAATTTTTTGATTCTCCAAGATATTCAACAGGCTACACAACCTTATTTCACACATTGGGTTTGATGGTGGAAACGCACATGTTAAAACCCTATAAAATTCGTGTAGAGCAAACGTATGAATTGCTTTTTTCTGCTTTTGACTTTGCAGAGAATAATTCGCAAAAAATCAAAGAATTGCGTTCAAAAGCCACACAAGAAATTATTGCAAAAAAAACCTATCCTATTCACTATAAAGTTGATGATGCGCAATTCAGAATTTTAAATTTTAAAGGATTTGAAGGAGAAATGATTGACAGTAAAGTAACCAATGGAAAACGTTTATTTTACGATCAAAACAAACCTTTTGTGAAGGAAATCAAGTATTTTGATTCTTTTAAAACTACCAAAGAAATCGAAATTCCAAAAGCCTATATTTTGCAACAAGGTTGGCATGATGTTTTAGAGAGATTGAAAAATAATCATATCGAATTCACTCTTTTTGAAAAAGATACCACCATTTTAGTTACTGTAAATCATATTGCCGATTTTAAAACTCAAAATTCACCTTATGAAGGTCATTATTTGCATTATAATACTGCTGTTTCTGAAAAAAATGAAAATTTCAAATTCAAAAAAGGTGCTGTTTTCATCCCGACAAATCAACAAGGAATTCGTTATTTATTAGAAACATTGGAAGCAGAAGCTACAGATTCTTTTTTCAATTGGAACTTTTTTGATACCATTTTGCAACAAAAAGAAGGTTATTCTGCGTATGTTTTTGAGGATATTGCTCATAAAATTTTGATGGAAAATCCTTCATTAAAACAGCTGTTGGATGATAAACTAAAAACGGATGCAGATTTTGCAAAAAATCCGAGAGTACAATTGGATTTTGTTTTTAAAAACTCACCACATTATGAAAAAGCGCACTTACGTTTACCTATATTTAAAGTAAGATAACCATGAAAAAAATAATAGTATTATCAATATTTATGACACTTTTTAGCTGTATCCATATAAAAATTAATGAAAAAGTTTCAAATGATTTTTATGTTGGTACGTATACAAATGGAGAAAGTAAGGGAATTTATACATATCAAATTGATGAAAATGGATTGCTGACAAATAAAGGATTGATGGCAGAAATTGTAAATCCCTCCTTTTTAGCAAAAACTCCAGATAATAAAACCTTGGTTGCTGTAAGTGAAGTAGATGAAAATGGTTCAGGTTTTGTACAATCTTTTAAGATTCAAAAAGACACGTTGGTATTTGTAAGCAAATCAAAATCAGGAGGAGCGCATCCATGTTTTATTACTGTAAACAATAAAAATCAAGTTTTGGTGGCAAATTATACAGGAGGGAATGTTGGGTATTTGCAAATTGATAATCAAAATGGGCTAACAAATTTACTCTCTGTTCAACAACATTTGGGCAAAGGCACCACTTCCAGGCAAGAAGCTCCTCATGCGCATTCAACTTGGTTTCATCCAAATAAAAATGACATCATTTCTGTTGATTTAGGCACCAACGAATTGTGGTTTTCTAACATTGATGAATCAAAAAACGAACTTGTTTTTACAAATCAGAAAACCTTACAAATGACAGATGGAGCAGGACCAAGACATTTAACGTTCCACCCAAATAACCAATGGATTTACGTTTTAAACGAACTCAATAATACCATTTCTTTGGTGAAAAATGATGGTGAAAAGTATGTTGTTGATGCTTCAATTTCTATGATTCCTGATGGATATGATAAATATACCAAAGGTGCTGATATTCATGTTTCAAAAGACGGAAAATTTATCTATGCGTCTAATCGCGGACATGATTCTATTGCGATTTTTAAAGTAAATCAGCAAAATGGAGCGTTGGTTTTGGTAGGTTTTGAGGCTGTTAAAGGAGCAAATCCCAGAAATTTTTCACTAACTCCTGATGATAAATTTTTAGTAGTTGCAAATCAAGACACAAACAATATTGTTAGTTTTAAAAGAGATTCTAACACTGGAAAACTAGTTTTTGTAAATGAAATTGCTGCTCCAAATCCAGTTTGTATTTTATTTTAATTCAATTTTAAAAAAGATAAAAAGTGATAACAACATTAAAAATTAACGGTAAAAATCATCAAATTGAAGCTCCAGAAGAGATGCCACTTTTGTGGGTAATTAGAGATATTATTGGATTGACAGGGACTAAATTTGGATGTGGAGTTGCACAATGTGGAGCTTGCTCTATTTTGGTTGATGGAATTTTGGTAAAATCTTGTAGTATGCCACTTTCTTTTGGAATTGGCAAAGAAATTACAACTATCGAAGGTGCTTCTGGAAATTTAGAAATATTGAGAGAAGCCTGGCAAGAAGGCAATGTGCCACAATGTGGCTATTGCCAATCTGGTCAATTGATTGCTGCGACTTTTTTGTTAGAGAACAATGCAAATCCTACAGATGAAGATATTGACAATGCCATGAGCGGAAATATTTGCAGATGTGGAACGTATCCAAGAATTAAAAAAGCCATTCATTCTGCTGTAAAACTTAAAAATCAAGGAAATGAGTAACATTCAAAAAATTAATCGCAGAGATTTTGTCAAGATTTTTGGTTTGACCTCCACAGGAATTATTTTAGGATGTAACATTTCATCAGATAAAAAAGAATTCATTCCTGCCTCAAATGAAAACTCATTTAGTCCCAATTTATTCATCCAAATTCATAAAAATGGGAACATTACTTTGATGGCTTCACGTTCGGAAATGGGACAAGGAATCAGAACTTCTTTGGCATCAGCAATTGCTGATGAAATGGAAGCTGATTGGAAATATGTTACTGTAAAACAAGCAATTGGTCATGAAAAATACGGCAATCAAAACACAGATGGATCTAGAAGTGTTCGTACTATTTTAGAGCCAATGCGAAAAATGGGAGCTACTGCAAAAATGATGTTGATTGCTGCAGCAGCTCAAAAATGGAATATTGCTGAAAGTGATTGTAAAGCAGAAAATCATTTCATCATCAATCAAAAAACAACTGAAAAAATTTTCTTTGGAGATTTGATTGATGTAGCTTCAAAAATGCCAATTCCAGATGAAAATACGATTCAATTAAAAAAAGTTGAAGATTTTAATTACATTGGAAAAACCTTAAAAAGTGTTGATTTAAAAGACTTTACACATGGAACTGCCAAATACGGAATGGATATACGAATTCCGAATATGAAATTTGCAGCAATTGCAAGATGTCCTGTAACTTTTGGAACTGTAAAATCTTTTGATAGTTCAGCAGCTGAGAAAATTTCGGGTGTTGAAAAAGTAATTCAATTAGACAGAATTGTACCTCCAATTGGTCAGTTTTTTGGAGCTTTGGGTGGTGTTGCAGTCATTGCCAACAATACTTGGTCTGCTTTTCAGGGAAAAATAAATCTGGATATTGAATGGAATTATGGGGAGAATCATTCTTTTGATACCGAAAAATTCAATGAATTATTAACAAAAAGAGTTCATCAAAAAGGAAAGTTAGTTCCGGGAAGTAAAGGAAATGTAACAAATGCATTTACCAATGCTGAACAATTGATGGAAGCAACCTATCACGTTCCTTTTTTAGTGCATACACCTATGGAAGTTCCAAATGCAACAGCTTGGTTTCAAGGTGATAAAGTAGCAGTTTGGGCGCCAGTTCAAGATCCACAAACAGCAAGAGCTGAAATTGCACATTTTTTTGAAATTCCTATAGAAAATATTACGGTAAATGTCACTTTTTTAGGTGGAGGTTTTGGAAGAAAATCAAAATCTGATTTTGTAGTAGAAGCGGTTGCATTATCCAAAAAAATAAATGCACCTGTTCAAGTTGTTTGGACGCGCGAAGATGATGTAAAACATAGCTTTTATCATGCAACAAGTGTGCAATATTTAAAAGGAAGTATCAATGAAAAAGGGCAAGTTACAGGGTGGTTGCAACGAGTTGCTTTGCCATCTATTGTTTCTTCTTTCAAACCTTTATCTGATTATGCTTCCGGATTTGAATTGAATCAAGGATTTACCAATAATCCTTATCACATTCAAAACTTTAGATTGGAAAACGTGAAAGCTGAAGCGCATTTACGAATAGGCTGGATGCGATCTGTAGTTCATATTCATAGCGGATTTGCCAATAATTCTTTTGCAGATGAATTAGCGTTTGCTGCAAAGAAAAATCCGATAGATTTTCAAATGGAATTGATTGGAAAAGATCAAATCATTGAAAGGAAATCTGATTACCCTTACAATTCAAAACGCATGAAAAAGGTGTTGGAAAATACTGCAAAAATAGCTGACTTTAATAGAAAACGTCCGGAAAATTATGGAATTGGAATCGCAGTTCACTACAGTTTTTATAGTTATGTTGCTACAGCTGTTGAAGTTTCTGTAATTGATGGAAACGTAAAAATTGAAGAAGTTTGGACAACCATAGATTGTGGTTTGGTATTGAATAAAGACAATGTAATCAATCAGTTAGAAGGCGCAGCTATTTTCGGAATTTCGTTAGCGTTATTTGGGAAAATTACCGCAAAAGAGGGAGCTGTTGAGCAAAATAATTTCTTTGATTACCAAATGACACGGATGAAAGATGCTCCAAAAATCACTATCAATATTATTGATGCTATGAATCAACCTCCAACTGGAGTTGGCGAACCTGGAGTTCCCGTTATTGCGCCTGCAATTTGCAATGCAATTTTCAACGCAACAGGAAAAAGAATTCGAACATTACCATTAATAGATGTTGATTTTAGTTAAAAAATATTTTTTAACACTCTCTGACTTGTATGTTGATTCAAATAACCATAGTTTCGTACTTGTTATCATATGAGAAAAAACCCCCATTTCAAATGTTACAAAATTTGTAAGCTATGATAGCACCAAAAGTCCATATCAGAGAAAAAGAAAGAATAAAAGAACTAGAATCCTACAATATTCTTGATACCCTTCCAGAGGATGATTACGATAGTATCGTTGCTATTGCTGCTGAAATTTGCAATACTGAAATTTCATTAATTTCTCTAATTGATGAAGAACGTCAGTGGTTTAAATCCAAAATTGGACTTGCAGTTGATGAAACTTCGAGAGATATCTCTTTTTGTGCACATGCAATCAATGACGAAAAAAACACTTTTATTGTAGAAGATGCTAAACTTGACGAACGTTTTTTCGATAATCCTCTCGTAACAGGACCTCCAAAAATATCTTTTTATGCAGGAGTCCCTTTGATTAGTGATCATGGACTTCCTTTAGGTACATTGTGTGTGTTAGATGAAAAACCTAAAAAATTAACGGAGCGTCAATTAGAATCATTAAATGCATTGGCAACGCAAGTAATGAATACCTTGAATCTTAGAAAAAATAATATTGAACTCGAAAATATTTTAAAAAAATTAGAAATCAGAAATGAAGAATTAGAGCGATTTGCATACGTTGCTGCTCATGATTTAAAATCTCCTTTACTTAGTATTTCAGGGTTAACACAGTTGTTTTCTCACAAATACCAATCAGTTATTGACGAACAAGGTTTGGAAATTTTAGGTCATATCGAAAATTCTTCCAATAAATTAAAAACATTGATTGATGGATTATTGGAGTACAGCAAAAGTGAAAATATTTTGCAACAACAAAAATTGGATATTGATATAAAAAATTTACAATCTGATTTTAAAAGTCTTTTTTGCAATGAAAAAGAACTAAATATCAACTTTATTTCCACTTTAAATACAATTCATACAAACAAAGCCGCACTCAATCAAATTCTAATAAATTTGATATCAAATGCTATAAAATATAACGATAAGAAATTTATTGAGGTAGAAATAGGAATTTCTTCAACTGACAATTTTTATGAAATCTATGTACAAGATAATGGTCCTGGAATTCCTTTAGAATTTCAAGAAAAAGTATTTCAGATTTTTCAAGTTATTTCAGGTAAAGATAGGTATGGCAAACCTGGAAATGGCATAGGATTGGCAACTGTAAAGAAAATGGTTGAAAATAGTGGAGGTTCAATTCAAATTGAATCTGAACTTGGTAAAGGCGCAAAATTCATTTTTACACTTGAAAAATAGTTTTTTCAATAAAAGAATCTAAAAAATCAGGAAGTTACTTTCTGTACATATTTTTCATACACCATTTTTATATTAGCATACGTGTTTTTAAACGCGATTTCAATGTCATTTTTGTTTTTAAACACAACTTCTGTAATTCCTTCCTCCAATTGAGGAGTGAGTTTTTTTGAATCATTGGTATGCATTAAAAACCAATGAGTTTCTTTTAGCTTTATACCATTAAGAAAATAAATGTGATATGTAGTGATTAATTTTTGAATAATGGATAATTTTTCAATGCCACATTCTTCTTCAACTTCTCTAACTGCGGCATTTTCAGTACTTTCATTTTTTTCAATGTGCCCTTTAGGCAAATCCCAAATGTTATTTCGATAAATAAAAAGCACCTCTTTTTTTTGGTTGATAACCAAACCTCCAGCAGCTTTTACGATATCAAAATTTTTTAAAAACAATCCCCAATCATTCTCTAAATCAATTGAATATAAATTGACACCTTCAATATCATCGTTTTTTAGCTTGTGAATGATTTCATCAAATACGGTATGTTTAAAAACATACACAGGAAAATTATTTTCTTTTTTTGTGGAAGATGTGATAATTATTGGCTTATCATTTATAAAAACTTTATACATTTGTGAGATGATTATGAACAAAGATACTGCAAAAAAAACTGCCGAACTTTTATTGCAAATTAAAGCAATAAAATTAAGTCCAAACAAACCTTTTACATGGGCTTCTGGTTGGAAATCTCCTATTTATTGCGACAACAGATTGACACTTTCATATCCTTCTGTTCGCGTTTTTTTAAAGGAAGAAATCGCTAAAATAGTTGAATTACAATACGGAAAACCTGATATTATTGCAGGAGTTGCCACTGGAGCAATTGCGATGGGTGTTTTGGTCGCGCAACAATTGGGTGTTCCATTTGTGTATGTAAGACCTGAGCCTAAAAAGCACGGAAGACAAAACCAAGTAGAAGGACATTTGGAAAAAGGACAAAATGTGGTTGTCATTGAAGATTTAATCAGCACAGGAAATAGCAGTTTACAAGCTGTTGAAGCTTTGAAAGATGCAGGTGCAGTAATTAAAGGGATGGTTGCTATTTTTACGTATGGATTTGAAGTTGCTACTAAAAATTTTAAAGATAAAAATGTAAATTTGGTAACGTTGAGTAACTATCAATATTTATTAGAGCAAGCTTTAGATAGTAATTACATCAATGAAAATGAGTTAGTTACATTAAAAGAATGGAGTGCAAACCCAAGTGATTGGAAACAATAAATTATACTTATTATGAATATTAATGGCGAAAAAGTAGTGGTTCAAAAATCGCAGCAAGCGTTGTATGAATTTTTATCAGATTTGAAAAATTTCGAAAAATTGATGCCAGAATCTATTCAGAAATTTGAAGTTGAAGGTGATTCTTTTTTATTCGGATTGAAAGGAATGCCTGAAATTCGATTGGTTTTAAAAGAAAAAACACCTTATTCGAACATTACTTTGGGAGCTGCAAGTAGCAAATTAGATTTCCATTTGGTTGCAGATATTACCGCAATTGATGACAATTCTTGCGAAGCTCAACTAGATTTTAATGGCGAATTCAATATGATGATGGCAATGATGGTAAAAAAACCATTGACCACGTTTATTGAAACGTTGACTGAAAATATGCAAAAACTTTAAGCGAAAGAAATTTCCTTTATACCAAATTCTTTTAGATTTTCATTCTCAAGCTCAATAATGATATTTCCTGTTTCGGAAATTCCTCTGATGATTCCCAAGAAAAGTACGTTTTCAGCGTCTTTGAACATCATTGGTTTGTGAATTTGGTACAAAGCATTCAGATAATTGTCCTCTAATAATTGATATTTTTCTTCTGATAAAAGCTGTAATTGATTCTTCAATTCTACGCAAATTTCATCAAGTAAAGATTCCAAATCAAAATCTTTATGCAATAGATTTTTTAAAGAAGTAACATTTTTTATAGTTTCAGAAAACACTTCTTGATTTACATTTATTCCAATTCCAATGATTGAATTTTGAATATAGTTTTTTTGAATTGAGTTTTCTATCAGAATACCACATACTTTTTTATTTCCTGACACAATGTCATTGGGCCATTTTATTGCCAAATTTGGTATGTTATTATGTTTTAAAGCTTCAAAAATCGCCAAACTAACAGCATAGTTCAAGTGTTTTTTAAAACTGATTTCTAGCTTCAAATTACTTAAATAAACACTAAAAGTAAGGTTTTTGCTAGGTTCGGAATACCATAAACTTTCTTGTTGCCCTCTGCCATTTGTTTGGTTTTCAGTAACGACTACCGTAAAGTCTTCAAGAGTTGTGTTTTTAGACAATTCTTTCAGAAAAGTATTTGTAGAGTTAATGGCATTAAGTTTGATTAATTTCAATCTGTTAAATTAAGTGTAAAGTAGTTCAATATTAAGCAAATTTGTCGCAAAAAAATAATAACTTTGCGCAAAATTTTAGTAAAAAATTAATGACAAAAAAACAAGTAAGCGCTGACGAATTAATCGCAGTAATTATCAAAGGAATTGATGATGTAAAAGGAGAAAATATTCAATTATTAGATCTTAGAGATATTGAAAATACAGTATGTGATTATTTTATCATTTGTTCTGGAAATTCCAATACACAAGTAAATGCAATTTCTGGCTCTGTTCAAAAAGTTGTAAGTAAAGAAATTAAAGACAAACCTTGGCATGTTGAAGGCGAAACAAACGCTGAATGGGTGTTAATGGATTATGTAAATGTGGTGGTACACATTTTTCAAAAGAATGTAAGAGATTTTTATGATATTGAAAGTTTGTGGGGAGATGCAAAAATTACCCAAATAAATCCAGTTAAATTTAATTGATCTGAAATAGATGAGTGATTCAAATAAAGATACTAAAAACAATACGCCTAAATTTAAATTTAGCTCTTATTGGTTATATGGTGCAGTAATTATTGCAATTATTGCAATTCAGTTTTTTAATAGTGGTGATATGGCTTCGAACACTATTTCAAAAAATAAATTTGAAGTTTTCTTAAAAGATAATGATATCAAAGAAGTTTTTATTATCAACAAAGATATTGCTCAAATTTATTTGACAAAAGAAGCTTTGTCAAAAGAAGTTCATAAAAAGGCAACATCCTCAGCATTTTACAGACCTGGATCGCCTGTTTACGAGTATAATTTTGGAGATTTAAAAAATTTCGAAGACAGTATTTCAAAAGCAAAAGAAGAAGACAGTGGTCTGATTGTTGACATCAGGAACAAAGAAAAAACAAGTATTTTTGACATGATCATTGGTTTTTTACCATTTATCATTTTAATTGCTGTTTGGTTGTTTTTTATGAGAAGAATGTCTGGTGCTGGTGGTGGCGCAGGAGGAGGAGGTCAAATTTTTAGCATTGGAAAATCAAAAGCAAAATTATTTGACAAAGACACTAAAGTAAAAACAACTTTCGAAAATGTAGCTGGATTAGAAGGAGCAAAAGAGGAAGTTCAAGAAATTGTTGATTTCTTAAAAAGTCCCGAAAAATATACCTCTTTAGGAGGTAAAATTCCAAAAGGAGCATTGCTTGTTGGTCCTCCAGGAACTGGGAAAACCTTGTTAGCAAAAGCAGTTGCAGGTGAAGCTGGTGTGCCTTTTTTCTCTTTGTCAGGTTCTGATTTTGTGGAAATGTTTGTTGGAGTAGGAGCATCAAGAGTTCGTGATTTATTCAAACAAGCTGCACAAAAATCACCTTCAATCATCTTTATTGATGAGATTGATGCCATTGGAAGAGCTCGTGGAAAAAATAGCATGACAGGTGGAAATGACGAGCGCGAAAATACACTAAACCAGTTATTAACTGAAATGGATGGTTTTGGCACTGATGTTAATGTCATTGTATTGGCAGCAACGAATAGAGCAGATGTTTTAGATAAAGCTTTAATGCGAGCAGGACGTTTTGACCGTCAAATTTATGTTGATTTACCAGATATTCGTGAAAGAAATGAAATTTTCAATGTACATATCAAGCCATTAAAATTAGCAAATGATGTAAATATTGATTTTCTTGCGCAACAAACTCCAGGTTTTTCGGGTGCTGATATTGCTAACATGTGTAATGAAGCTGCATTAATTGCTGCAAGAACAGGAAAAAAAGCCATTCATCAACAAGATTTTTTAGATGCTGTTGACAGAATTGTAGGTGGTCTAGAAAAGAAGAATAAAATGATTACGCCAAGAGAAAAGAAAGTAATTGCTTTTCACGAAGCTGGACATGCAACAATTAGTTGGATGTTAGAGCATGCAGCGCCTTTAGTAAAAGTTACGATTGTTCCAAGAGGTCAATCTTTAGGTGCAGCTTGGTATTTGCCTGCGGAAAGAATGATTGTGCAAACAGAACAAATGTTGGATGAAATGTGTGCAACATTAGGGGGAAGAGCTGCAGAAAAAATTATTTTTGATAAAATTTCAACAGGGGCATTGAGTGATTTGGAAAAAGTTACGAAACAAGCCAGAGCCATGGTAACTGTATATGGTTTGAATGATGAAATAGGAAATATCACGTATTATGATTCTTCTGGAAATGATGCATTCGTAAAACCTTATAGTGAAGAAACTGGAAGAAAAATTGACAATGAAATCTCTAAAATGATTGAAATTCAATACGTTAGGGCTTTGAAAATTTTAGATGAAAATAAAGAAAAATTAACGACCTTAGCAGAATTGTTATTAGAAAAAGAAGTTATTTTTAAGGATGATTTATTAAAAATCTTTGGTGAAAGGCCTTTCGAATTTGAAGAGCCTATTATTGATAGAAAGGTTGTAGAGATTCCTGCTGTTGAAGAAATTACAGAAGAATAATTTTTTTATAATGAATTTTTTAAAGAAACTTTTTAACCTTTCAAGTCAAGAAGAACCTATTGTTGAAAAACAACCGGTAAACTTGTCTATGGACGACTTGTTTGTTCATAATTTTTTAAAAAAGGGTGGAAAGTTTTTGTATTGTGTCAAAAATGCTGAAGTTGTTGAAAATCTTAAAAATGTTTTATCAGAAAATAATTGGAATGAATTGTTTTTGTTAAATAAAAATTTAGGAACTTTCTTTACTAAAGTCGAGGCGAAAATAGCTACAAAATATACTGATGAAACTCCCATTTTTTCTACTTGCGAACATTTGATTGCTGACAATGGAGATATCTTATTTTCATCAAACCAATTAGGTAGCACAAGGCTTTCGGATTTTCCTAAAAACTTTATCATCTATGCAACCACAAGTCAAATTGTAAAAAATTCAGGACAAGGGTTGACAGGTATAAAAATGAATCATAAGCACATTTTACCAACCAATATTTCTGCCATAAAGAATTACAATGTCAATAAATCTGATGATAATTTTTTAAATTACGGTAACAATAATTCAAAAAACTTATATTTGCTGCTTTTAGAAGATTTGTAATATGAGTAACCTTTTTAAAAGGAGTTTTTCGGGAATTGTGTATGTGTTGTTATTCCTTTTTTCCATTTTGTTTTCTCAAGAATCATATCTGGTTTTAATTACCTTTTTTGGATTGTTATGTTTATGGGAATTTGGAAAAATGATTCAGTTAAAATCAGTAGCTCCATATATCTTTTTTGGAGTAACCCTGTTTCTAATGTTCATCAGACAAAAAAGCTATGCAGTTACTGGAATACTTTTCATCACATTAGCATCCTCTTTGTTTTTTTCATACCAACTTTTTACAAAAAAGCCCATCATTTATAATACTGAACGAATCAAACTAGGTATTACAATTCGATATATTATTTTTTCATTCTGTTTTTTAGTTTTATTGCCATTTTCAGATGGTTTATTTCATAAATATGTAATGATTAGTATTTTATCAATCATTTGGATAAACGATTCGTTTGCTTTTTTAGTAGGTAAAAATTTTGGTAAAAAGAAATTATTTCCATCAGTTTCTCCTAACAAAACAGTGGAAGGTTTTTTTGGAGGTATGGTTTTTTCTTTACTAGCTGCATTAGTAATTAGTAAAGTGTATCCACATTTCTCACTATTTCATTGGATGATGATTGCTTTGATTGTATCAAATTTAGGGACTATTGGAGATTTAGTCGTTTCAAAATTTAAAAGGCAGGCTAATTTAAAAGACAGTGGTAATTTGATGCCGGGACATGGTGGGATTTTAGACAGACTAGATAGTTTGCTGTTTGCATCTCCATTCGTATATTTGTATATAAATTTTATAATTTAAAAATGATTCGATTTCATAAAGAAGGTTACAAAATAATTTCAATCACATTTGTTATTGCAATTGGTATTATATTAGGTGCAGAAAAATTTTTTGATACCACTTTGGCTATAAAAATTACTCAAGTTTTAACACTTGGTTTTGTCGTTTTAATTTTACAATTTTTTAGAAATCCAAACAGAAAAACTACTTTAAATGATGCTCATATCATTGCTCCTGTAGATGGAAAAGTAGTGGTAATTGAAGAGGTTGAAGAGCCCGAGTTTTTTAAAGATAAAAGAATTCAAGTTTCTATTTTTATGTCACCCATCAATGTTCATGTTACAAGATATGCTATTAGTGGAAAAATTGCTTATAGCAAATATCATCCAGGAAAATATTTGGTTGCTTGGCATCCAAAAGCATCTACAGAAAATGAACGCACAACTGTTGTGATAGATAATGAAACCTTTGGAAAGGTTTTATACAGACAAATTGCTGGTGCATTAGCTAAACGAATTGTAAACTACGCTAAAGAGGGAGAAAAGGTGACGCAAGGTGCTGATGCTGGGTTTATAAAGTTCGGTTCAAGAGTTGATTTATTTTTACCTATTGGAACAAAAATAAATGTAAAATTAGGAGATAAAGTTAAAGGAGGTGTCCAAATCATTGCTGAAAAATAATACAGAAAAAGATTTAGATACTTTATATCAAGAAGCTTTTGATAAAATATCTAAATTAAAAAAAAGAGTCGCTCCTGATATAATGTTGCGCTTTTACGCATTTTACAAACAAGCTAATTTTGGAAATAATTTTACCTTTAACAGTGAATCAAACTTAATAAGCGGTTTCAAATTCAATGCCTGGATGCAATTGAATGGAATGTCTTCAGAAGATGCCAAAAAAGAATATATCATATTAGCAAATACTATCTTAACAGATAAAAAATAAATAAAAGAAAAAAATCAGTTATTTTTTTTACCTTTTAAAAACTGTTTAATGCTTTTTTAAGTGTTTCAAATCGAAAAGAAAAACCACTCTTTTTAATTTTATTTGCTGAAATTCGGCTTCCTTCCAATAAAATTACTGACATTTCACCAAACACAATTTTTAATAAAAAGCTAGGAACAGGAATGCCTACAAAAGGTTTATTTATACTTTTTGCCAACTGTTTTGAAAATGAATAGCTAGTTTGATGTTCAGGAGCAACAGCGTTGTATATTCCGACTAAATTATTTTCAATCGCTTTCAGATACATTTCGCACAAATCATCTATATGAATCCAAGGTAAATATTGCTTTCCTGATCCTAAAGGAGTAACTACAGGTGTTTTCATTTTTTCTAATGCACCACCTGATGATGATAAAACAACTCCAGTTCTTAAAATAGTTACTGGAATTTGTTCATTTTCAAATTGCATTGCAGCAGCTTCCCATTTTATACAAATTTCGGCTAAAAAATCATCTCCAGCTTTAGCGGTTTCTTCAAAAATTTCGTTTGAAGTTACAGCGCCATAATATCCAATTCCTGAAGCAGAAATAAAACCTTTTAAAGGGGTTTTAAATTTTTTGATGTTCTCAAAAAGAAGGTTTGCGGATTGAACTCTACTATCAATCAATTCTTTTTTTCGTGCATTTGACCAACGTTCATCAGCAATTCCTGCACCCGCCAAATGGATTATAAAATCAATATTTTCAAATGCTTTTTCATCAATAAAATTATTAACAATATCCCATTTGAACTCGTTTTTTTGGGACGGTTTTCTGCTTAAAATTGCAACTTCATGATTTCTTTCAATCAATAATTGGGTAAGTTTACTTCCAATTAAACCTGTACCTCCAGTAATTAAAA
>JANQTK010000069.1:10147-23621 GCA_030731695.1 Polaribacter sp. | reverse complement strand
TATAAATTTATTGGTAACATTCAATAATTTCATATCTTCGATTGCTGTTAGAAGAACGATTATTTAATTTTTAACAGTGAAATTGAATGCAGCAATTACTACCTTTTTTGACTATACAAGCTAAAAAATTACAAGAGTTTTCTAAGAAAACAATACAATTTATCATCAAACATCCTTTTAAATCAGCATTTTACGGATTTTCATCAATCTGTGTATTTATTTTGCTTGTTTTTATACTAACATATCTAGGTGCTTTCGGAAAGATTCCCAAAAAAGCCGAGTTGAAAATCTTAAAAAATCCAATTACATCAACCTTATACAGCAGTCAAAAAACGGTTTTAGCAACATATTTTTTTCAAAACAGATCAAATATTGATAGTACTGAGTTAAACAACTATTTAATTGACGCTCTTGTCGCTACAGAAGATGTACGTTTTTATGACCACAAAGGCATTGATTATAAAAGTTATGCACGAGTAATTATCAAATCGGTATTGTTGCAACAAGGCAAAGGTGGTGGAAGTACCATCACTCAACAAATTGCTAAAAATATTTTTGGTCGTAAAAAACAATATTTATTTTCAACGCTCATCAATAAAATGCGTGAGGTAATCATAGCTAGAAGATTAGAAAAAGTTTACACAAAAAACGAATTGTTATTATTGTATTTCAATACGGTTTCTTTTGGCGAAAATTTATACGGAATTGAAAAAGCGGCACAACGATTTTTCAATAGAACTCCTAAAAAACTTTCTTTAGCAGAGTGTGCCACGTTGGTTGGCGTTTTGAAAGCGCCCTCTTTTTACAATCCTAGAAATCAGCCAGAAAGATCCGAAAACAGACGAAATGTAGTACTGAGCCAAATGGTAAAATATGGTTATATCACTGAAGAAGAAGCAGAAAAACAAAAAAAGCCCCTGAAGCTACGTTATGTTGCTCCAGCGAAAATTTCATCCATTGCGAATTATTATAAAGAATTTGTGCAGAAAGAATTCAATGCTTGGGCAGAAAAAAATCCATCTGAAGACGGGCATATTTATGATTTAGAATTGGATGGTTTAAAGATTTATACTACAATCAATCCAAGCGTTCAAACCTATGCTGAAAATGCCATGAAAAGAAACATGGACAGACTTCAAAAATTAATGGATTTGTATTGGACAAGTGCTACAACGCAAGGAGGAAAAGAGGCTTTTATAGAGAAATTGGTCAATAATCACCCTGAAGTAAAAGCCTTAAAAGCGGCCAATAAATCGCAGGCAGAAATAAAAGAATTTGTATCTAAAAAAGTACAAAGAAAGTATTGGGAAATAGGAGAGGGGTACCAAAATAAAATGCAATCTCTTCAAGATTCTATCATCAGTGCTATCAACAGATTGCATACAGGAATCTTAGTAATGAATAGCAAAAATGGAAGTATTTTAGGTTATTTAGGAGGCATTGATTACGGTTTTTCACAGTATGACCAAATTCAAAATAAAAAACAAGTAGGCTCTACTTTTAAGCCTATTACCTATTTAGCTGGTTTGGAAAGTGGTATTGATCCTTGTGATTTTTTTGATAATCAACCTTTTACCTATAAAAAATACGATAATTGGAAACCAAGAAATGCCAATGGAAGTTATGGAGGAAGCTATAGTATGTATGGCGCTTTGGCAAATTCTGTGAATACAGCATCAGTTGCTATTCAGATTAGAACGGGCACAAATAGAGTTGTAGAACAAGCCCGAAAAATGGGAATTGAAGCAAAAATTCCGAAAGTACCTTCAATTGTATTAGGTACAGCAGACATTAGTTTGTATGAAATGGTAAAAGCATATGCATCTATTTCTAATGGAGGAAATCAAGTAAATCCGTACATTATTGAGAGAATTGAAGATCATAATGGCGTAGTTTTATACAAAGCAGCACCCAAATACAATGGCAGAGTAGCAAGTTACAACAGCATTAAAAATTTACAAAAAATGATGGAATTTGCAACGACAAATGGTACTGGAGCAAGTATTCAAAACTACCAAATTCCGTATAATATTATTGGTAAAACAGGTACAACTCAAAATAATGGAGATGGTTGGTTTATAGGATGTTCACCAGAAATTGTTGTAGGAGCTTGGGTTGGTACGTTAGATAAAAGAGTACAATTTAATAGCACTCGTGTTGGTTCAGGCGCAAGTACTGCATTGCCAATGGTAGCTAGTATTTTTAAAAGTATGAGCGGTTGGAGAAATCCAATTTTGACAAATTTCACCTATGATTTCAAGTATTTTTCTTGTCCACCATTCAGTGAATTTTCTTCAGAAGAATCAAATGCAACATTTAAAAATGACAGCACTTACTTAAGATCATTACTAGTTAGAGATTCTATTTTAGAAGCTGAAAAACTCAGATTGTTAGATAGCATTCAGCAATTAGATACTTTAAATATCAACAAGATTATTGAGTGATGAAGTATCATAAATTTGCCACGAATTCACGAATTTTTTATGACTTTGAATCCTGTAAATTCAAATTCTCATCAAAGATGAAAACAATTACCGCATTGAATTCTATAAAATTGTTGAATTCGAGGCAGGAAAATATATCTTACGATTGATTGTAATAATTACACACATCAATTTATTTATTCATTTAATTCAAAAAACCGTTAAAAACTATTTATGTTTTTCAAATAGAATTTGTATTATTGACAATCAAAAAAACTTATAAAAAAATTCAATAATGGAAGCACAAAAAGTAGACATGTTCATCATGAGCAATGGAAAATATTTTGAAAGTCATCATGTAAATGCCATCAGAAATAGTTTAATTGCTGCTGATGATTCAAAATGGCCAATGTTATCAGTAACTCAGTTCAACGATCCTTCAACAATCTTAATAGTTTCAATCTTTGCAGGACAATTGGGTATTGATCGTTTTATGATTGGTGATACAGGTCTTGGTGTTGGAAAGCTGTTAACTTGTGGTGGTTTAGGAATTTGGGCTCTTATTGATTGGTTCATGATTCAATCTGCTACAAGAGAGAAAAACATGGAAAAAATACAACAAATATTGGGATAATGGCATTGACCAGCAACAAGTTGTATGTGTTGATTGCTACAGCATGTTCTGTTGGTTATGGTTGGTTGTTTTTCAATATTTCAGAAAGTTTTACTGATTTCAGTAATTTTAGAGTCTGTTTGATTAAAGAAGTTACCAGAATTCCTTGCCCTTCCTGTGGTACAACAAGAGGGGTGATTTCCTTAACAAAAGGACATTTTTTGGATGCTATTTATACAAATCCATTCAGTGTATTGGTTGCAGCAATTATGATTATTGCTCCAATTTGGATTGTTTTGGATGTAGTCAAAAAAAAAACGACACTTTTTCATTTTTATCAAAGAGCAGAAAAAATAATTATAAAACCTAAAATTGCCATTCCTTTAATTGTGCTTGTGCTACTAAACTGGATTTGGAACATTGCAAAAGGCTTATGATACATATCAAACAATTTAGTTACGAACCTGGTGATCACGAAGCTGAAAAAGCTTCTAACAGTTATTTAATGTCATTAATTGCCATTATTGCAGGATTGCCTTTTCCTATTATAAATCTATTAGCTACTTTCATTTTTTATTTGGGGAACAGAAAATCAACCTATTTTGTTCGTTGGCATTGCACACAAGCTTTGGTATCGCAAGTATCCATGCTTTTTATCAATAGTGTTGCTTTTTGGTGGACAATTGGAATTATTTTTTGGGATGAATCGCTGACAAATAATTATTTTGCCTATATGTTTACTGCCTTTATTTTTAATTTCACAGAATTTGTTGCTACCATTTATACAGCAATTAAAGCACGCAAAGGAATTCATGTAGAATGGTGGTTGTATGGCCCATTAACAAATTTAATTTGTAAACCAAGATGATGGAAAAAACTCTTACTCAGTTACTAATCACAGTGTTGTTGTTTTTTGGAACTTTGTTTGCATTGCAACAAGTTGATTGGGTTTCGCTTTTTAAAGTGGAAGAAATTACAGATAAAACCGAAGAAAAATTAGGCGACCTTTTATGGGAAACTTTCAAAGCTTCAGAAACCGAAAATTCAGATCCAATTTTGGTAAAATCAGTAGACAGTATTGTTGCGAAAATCAGCGAATCCAATGATTTTGATAAAGAATTTTTTAAAGTTCATGTGTTGAATTCTGATGAGGTAAATGCATTTGCACTTCCTAATGGTCATTTGGTTATTTACACAGGATTGATTGTAGATGCTGAGCATCAAGATGAATTGGTAGGAGTGATTGGTCATGAAATGGCTCATATTCAAATGCAACATGTCATGAAAAAGTTAGTCAAAGAAATAGGTTTTTCAGTATTGATTTCCATTACAACAGGCAGTGCAGGAGGGGAGATTGTAAAACAAGCAGCGAAAACACTATCATCATCAGCTTTTGATAGAAGTTTAGAGAAAGAAGCAGATATTAAAGCTGTTGATTATTTAACAAATGCCAATGTAAATCCAGCGCCTTTTGCAGATTTTTTATACAGATTGTCATTGGCTGATAGTCAATTACCATCCATAGTTTCATGGATAAGCACACATCCTGATTCTAAAGAAAGAGCGGAATATATTCTTGAATATAGCAAAGACAAATCGACTGATTTCAAATCCATTCTTTCAGAAAAAACTTGGGAAAGTATCAAAGAGAAGCTTACTTTTTCAGAAAATTAATATTCCAAACATTAATGATAAATTTACGCTTCTTGGTTTTTTTTAGGGTCTCTTTTGGCATCTTTTAAAGATTGTTGCAGCATCCATTCTATTTGTCCGTTTGTAGAACGAAATTCATCTGCAGCCCATTTTTCAATAGCATTGAGCATTTCTTCATTAATACGTAGTGCAAATGGTTTCTTTTTAGACATTTTAGCGAATAATTAGTTACTATTTTTTTAGTATAAAGTTTGTAATTTCATTGATCAATACTTCCGAAATTGGGAAACTATCTGTCATGTATGATTTTAAATTGTCTTCGTCTTTTTCAATAGTCTTCAGCACATGATTCATATTTTTTATAATCAAAAATTGTGCATCAGGTTTTGCTTTTGATAAGTTTTCAGCATCTAAAATTTGAACTTGAAAATCTTTATCACCTTGAATAATGAATGTTGGAATGTTTACTTTTTTGATTTCATCTATCGGATTTAAATCCATCCACGACATTAAAAAAGGTTGATTTTGTGGAGAAAAAAGCGATAGTAAATTAGGATCAACTTCTTTGATTTTACCAGTTTCTTTCAGTTCTTTAAAATAGTTATCAGTAAGTTTTCCAAAAGCTTCATTTTGATTGGTAATTTGTCGTACAATTGTTTTATTAATTGTTTCTCCAGCTCCAGCAATCGAAATAATTTTATCAACATTTTTCGAAGCCAAAAAGGCTAATAACGAACCCTGACTGTGACCTGCCAAAATAATGCTTGTAAATCGCGCATCATTTTTAAAATGAGCAATTACTAATTCAACATCACTCACAAAATCCTCAATCAAAATATCCGTTAAAAAAGCAGCATTTTTAGGGTTTGATGTGCGCTTATCAAAACTAAAAAATGCAATATTCTTTTGATTGATAGCTTCACGAAACTGTTGAATATAGTTTGGTTGATTTCCATTTCTGTCAACACCACCAGAACCATGAACCCAAATAATCAGCGGACTTTTTTCGGAAGTAAAACTGAGTGTTCCAGGCAATTGAATCACGCCATTATTGAGGTTTATTTCTTCGGATTTTACTTGCGCAACAGAAGTTGCCAAACAACAAATTGAAAAAGCTATGTAAGTTATAATTTTAATCATTGGAGTCTGTTTTATAAGTTTCTAATACACTTTTTGCTTCGGATTCTTTTTGAGTTCCTATCAATAATTTCTTTCCATTTTTAAGTACTAATTGAATGCCTACATCACCTGAAATGTTCACAGCATTTCCTCTAGCTTTGTTTCCAAAAAGGCTAAATTTTATTCCCCAACCACCAAATTCTCCAATAGGATCATAGGTTCTAACATAGGCTTTTGAGATTTCGTTCCAACCAATTTTTCTAAAAGAAAGATGAAATGGAAAAAACTGATATTGAATGCCTTGTTCGTCAATCCTTGTGGTTAACTTAAAGAGAAAAATAATTCCTAATGGAAGTAAAATCATGGCAACAATTAATAATAGTGTGCCTATTGAAAAACTATTTTCGTTATTTACATATTCTTTAATAACCACAAAAATTGGCACTAACGAACTGAAAACAATAACTACAATCAACCAAAGTTGTGTAAAACGCTGTTCTTCTTTAAACACTTTCATGTTACCTATTTTTATCGCGTTCAAAGACAATTCTTGTTGAATGGTCAGAAACTTGTTTTAAAACCCATCCCTCTCTTGCATATAAATTTAAAGCATCTTCTAGTTTTTCTTCATTTTTGGTTAACCCCATTTTCCAGGTAACAACTTTATATTCTTTCATAATTTTTTTAACTTTTAACTTTTAACTTTAGACTTTAGACTTTAGACTTTCAACTTTGAACATTCTAGTGATTCAACGTTCCAGTATTAACAACAGGTGTAGCTTCTTTATCACCACATAAAATCACCATTAAATTGCTAACCATGGCAGCTTTGCGTTCGTCATCTAATTCTACGATATTCTTTTTACTTAATTCAGTTAAAGCCATTTCTACCATACTTACAGCACCTTCTACAATTTTGTGACGCGCAGCAACAATGGCTGTTGCTTGTTGTCTTTTCAACATAGCACTTGCAATTTCCTGTGCATACGCTAAATAACCAATTCTAGCTTCTAAAACTTCAATTCCGGCAATTGCCAAACGCTCTTCAATTTCTTTTTCCAAAGCTTCAGAAACTTCATTCACACTTGAACGTAACGTAATATCTTCATCATGACCTTCATCAGCAAAATTATCATAAGGATACATGCTTGCTAATTTTCGTACAGCAGCATCAGTTTGTACTCTTACAAAATTCTCATAATTATCAACATCAAAAGCAGCTTTGTAAGTGTCTGTAACGCGCCAAACTAATATGGTTGAAATCATAATAGGATTTCCTAATTTATCATTTACTTTCAAGCGTTCGCTATCAAAATTACTAGCGCGTAAGGAGATTTTCTTTTTCGTAAAAAAAGGATTTGCCCAATACAAACCATTGTCTTTTATGGTTCCAACGTATTTTCCAAATAATAAAATTACTTGCGAAGTATTGGGATTTACCAAAATAAATCCAAAAAAACCAATGAAACTAATGGCTGTAATAATTAAATATAAGGGATTTCCTTGCTGAATGGAAAATACAATACTTCCAATAAATACGATTAATGTTACCAATAACATTACATAACCATTTGCTGGTTTGATAATTTTCTCTGCTTTCATAAGTTTTGATTTAGTGATTTAATTTGATTTATATATGATATTAAAATGATATCACAAATATAAAGCATAATTTTTAATATTTTAAAATATTTCTTCAATTATTTCTGTAATTTAGCCGAAAATTAACAAATCACCTATCCATGAATTTAAAATTGATTTTACTGATTCCTTTTTTCTTATTTACAAAATCAACGAATGAAGAGGTCTTTTTTTGGGGACAAAACGGACACAGAGTTACTGGAAAAATTGCGCAAAACCATTTAACTAAAAAAGCAAAAAGAAATATAGATAAGCTTTTAAAAGGAAAAAGTTTGGCTTTTGTTTCAACCTATGCAGATGAAATAAAATCCGACAGAAAGTACAATAGTTATTCAGTTTGGCATTATGTAAATATGGGTTTAGAAGAAACCTATGAAGCATCAGAAAAGAATCCTGAAGGAGATTTGGTTGTAGGAATTGATACCTGCATTAAAGTTTTGAAAAATGAACAAAGTTCTGAAGAAGACAAAGTTTTTCATCTAAAAATGCTAGTTCATTTAATTGGCGATTTGCATCAACCAATGCATATTGGAAGAAGAGAAGACAAAGGTGGCAATGATGTTCAAGTACAATGGTTTGGACAAGGCACCAATTTACACAGTGTTTGGGATACTAAAATTATTGAAGATTTTAATATGAGTTATGTGGAATTGGCTGCAAATGCTGACGATTTATCCAAAATGCAAGTAGCTTCACTTCAAAAAGGAACTGTGGTTGATTGGGTAAATGAAGTGCATCAAATTACAAAAGAAGTGTATGGCTCTGTAAAAGATGGAGAGAAGTTAAGCTACAGATATTCTTACTTATATCTAGAAACAGTGAGAACTCAATTGCAAAAAGGAGGTATTCGTTTGGCAAAAGTGTTGAATGATATTTTTGGATAATTCGTTATAATTCAATTGTTTTTCCGTTCCAAGTTCCTTCAAATTTATACGGAACAAAGCGCGCAAATAATTCTTCTGAATACCAATTTAGCTTTCTTGTAAGCATAACAACTTCTTTATGCTTTTCATTTTTGTAAGCATAATCCATCATTTCTGTTTGTGTTTTCCAAAGAGATAGGGTTGCTTGCTGAATCAATGGCCATTCACCAATTCCAATTGATAAAATAAGTCCATCATAGTTGGATAACGTATGGCTAACGCTTCCCACTTTGCTCCAAAAACTAAACAATTTACGGAACCTAATTTTAGCTCTTGTCAACACCAAAACAGGTTTACCTGATTGTAATTTGGCATTTTTGATAAAAGGTGTTGTTTTATCCCAAAAACCATGAGATTCTGCAGCATGTAAATAAACAGTCAATTTTTCAGAACTTTTTTTTGAATACGTTTGATAAAATTCATTTGCATTAAAAAATTCTTTTGCATATTTTTCTGATTCCCAAACGCATAACAGTACATAGCTGCCAAAATTCGGAATTGCACTGAATCCGTTTTTGGCACCTGAACCCATTATTTTAAAAAATGACAATCCTGAAACTTTTTTCAAAGGAAGATGTCCCAATTGCATTTGCTTGAATGCCCACCATTTATTAGAAAAACTACTAACCTTGAAAAAAGTACATGTTGTGATTTGACTCATTTTTTTAAATTAATTGATGATAAATGATTTTTCTAATTAGGAAAAAATCAATAATGCACTGAAAAATATAACTTGTGTTACAATTAAATAGGGTGCAAATTTATTGGTTGATTTCTTTTTTAAAAATGCTAAAATCAAACAAAATAGAAATGCAATAATTCCCCAAGCAATGAAATTTTGAATGGGAATAATATCATTTTCCCATCTCCAGAAATTATAAATAACAGCAACTGGTTCAATAATTACATCTAATAACACCAAACTAAAGGCACTCAAAATTGCTAAAAGCCATTTGTTTTCAATGAAATTAGACCAGCTGTAGGTTATACTATATGTTAAAATAATCCAATTTACACCAATAATCAATGGAGTTTCAAGAAGTTTCCATCCCAAAACAGGACCATATGTATAAACACCAAATATTTTTCCAGTATTTACGCCTAAAACTTCAAAAAAATATCCAAGAATTGCAATTGAAATGAAGCTGATAAATTGAATTTTGGAATACTTTTCATGAAAAGTAAACAATAAACCAGCACTGATTAATAAGTTTAAAGGCGTTAAAGAAAGAAATACATCTTTGAAAGGAGTTGCAACAATGGCAATAATTCCAGAAATATGAAACAAGCCTAAAATAATGACTGCTGTTTTTAATTTCATGAGTTGGAAATATTTGGTATGTAATTATCAACAATTTTTGCACTCATCAAACACAAAGGAATTCCACCTCCAGGATGTACACTTCCTCCAACAAAATATAAGTTTTTCAATCCTTTTTTAAAATTTGGATGACGTAAAAATGCAGCAAATTTTGAGTTGCTACTTGTTCCATATAACGAACCTTGATACGATGCAGTTTTCATTTCTATACTTCTTGGGTCTAAAACACTCTCTTCTTCAATACATTTTTCGATATCAATTTGTAATATTTTATTGATTTTTTGAATAATATTTTTTCTAGCTGTTACAATTAATTCATCCCAATTTTGCCCTGAATTACTTGGTGCATTTACCATCACAAACCAGTTTTCACATCCTTCAGGAGCATCTGTTGGTAAGCATTTTGAGGAAATATGAACATACACAGTGGGATCATCAAATATGGTCTTTTTATCAAAAATAGCCTCAAATTCTGATTTGTAATTTTTGGAAAAAAAGATATTGTGTAAATCTAAATTCTGAAATTGTTTATTAATTCCCCAGTAAAAAATAATTGCAGAGCTTGAACGTTCTTGTTTAAGTATTTTTTTGGGAGCCTTTTGATTCGGAAGCATTTTATGGTACGTAAAATAAACGTCCATATTACTGACAACAATTGCTGAATTTTCAATTTTATCAGCAGTTTTTACTCCGATAACAGTATTATTTTCAACTAAAATTTCCTCAACAATTGTGTTGAATTGAAATTTTACTCCTAAAGATTCAGCCAATTTCACCAAGCTATTGGTAATACTAACCATTCCCTTTTTTGGAAAGAAAGTTCCTACATTGTGTTCAAAATGTGGAATAATACTCATAATTCCTGGAGTTTTGTATGGATTTGAACCATTATACGTTGCAAAACGATCAAAAAGTTGTACCAGTTTTGCGTCCTCTAAATCCTTTTCATTGGATTTGTGATAGGTCGTTTGCAAATCTAATTTCCAACTATTAGTTAATGCTTTTAACGTTTTGAAATTTAGGAAATTACGGGCGTCATGTAAACTATTTTTTAGAAATAAATCTCCAATTTGTTCGTTTATAAAAGAAGCTTTTTCAAGTTTTTTTGTGAACAATTTTCCGTTAGAAGGAAATATTTTTTCTACTTCATTTTCTATTTTTTGATGATTGCTATAGGCTTTCAAAAAAGTGCCATCTTCCCAAAAATAATGACAACATGTGTCATGAGCATCATACTCAAAATAATCGCTTGTTTTTTTTGAAGCTAATTCAAATAATTCTTCAACAAAACTTGGCATGGTAAAGAGTGAAGGACCAGCATCGAATCTATAATTTCCTAGATTTATTTCAGATAATTTTCCTCCAGGATATTTATTTTTTTCTAACACCAATACGTGGTAACCTTTAATAGCCAATCTAATAGAAGCAGCAATTCCTGCAATTCCTGAACCAATAACTATCGCTTTTGATGAAGTTTTCATTTGTTTATATGTTTTGCAAAATTATCAAACAAAAATGAAATTCTTGTATTTTTATAGCTTTTTTAAATAGTTTTTTTTAGATATATTTTTATTTCTTCAATTCAATTTCGTTAAGAATCAGTTAATTATTTTTAAGGTGTTTTAAAAAAAACTACTTTTATGAAATGAATCATAAAAATCTACTGATACTTCTTTTTATTGCATTTTTAATTTCTTGTAATAAAGAGAAGTCAACTACTGCTGAAGTTAAAAAAATTACAGTAACTACCATAAAGACAGTAAATTACAAACAATTACAACCATTGTTAGAAAAAAAAGATGATACTATTTATGTCATCAATTTTTGGGCAACTTGGTGCGCACCATGTGTAAAAGAATTGCCTTATTTCGAAAAATTAGGTGCTGCTTACTCTAGTAGAAATGTAAAGGTTTTGTTGGTAAGCTTAGATTTTCCAAAGCAAGTTAAATCGAAATTGATTCCATTTATAAACGATCATAAAATACAATCTGAAGTTGTTTTGTTAGATGATGTAAATGAAGATATTTGGATTCAAGCAATTGATAAAACTTGGAGTGGAGCTTTGCCTGCAACTTTGATTTACAATAAAAATAAAAGAAAGTTTTATGAACAAACTTTTGATTATGAAACACTTGAAAACGAATTAAACCAATTTTTAAAACCATAATTTATGAAAACAATTCAAAAAATAGTATTGTGTTCCGTTGTTTTTTTAATAACAACTGCATTTACAACAAGTACTGAAAACGGTTACAAAGTAGGGGATGCCATTGAGGATTTTTCGCTCAAAAATGTAGATGGAAAAATGGTTTCTTTATCAGATTATAAAAAAGCCAAAGGTTTTATCATTATTTTTACTTGTAATATGTGTCCATATTCTGTGGCGAATGAAGACAGAATCAATGCTTTGGATGCCAAGTACAAATCCAAAGGATATCCTGTAATTGCTATCAATCCAAATGATCCAAAAGCATCAAAAGGCGATGGTTTTGAAGATATGATTGTGCGAGCAAAAGAAAAATCTTTTTCATTTCCGTATTTGTTTGATGAAGGACAAAAAGTATATCCAAAGTTTGGAGCTTCAAAAACACCTCATGTTTTTATAGTAACTAAAAAAGAAATGAAAGTGAAATATATTGGGGCGATTGATAATAGTTCAAAAAATCCAGATGCAGTAACAGAAAAATATGTTGAAAATGCTGTAGATGCGCTTTTAGCTGGGAAAAAAATAGAAAAAACCGAAACTAGAGCAATTGGTTGTACAATTAAAGTTTTGTAAAATTTTATCTTCTAAAAAATTAGAATGTATATTTTACTTTTTTAAACTTTTAATTCCTAGTTTTATATTTCCAAAAAAACTTGAAAATAAAGATTTTAGAGAAGTTTTATAGCAAATGAATTGCAGGTATAATTTGGTTTTAGTATCCAAAGATTTATGAAAAGATTTTTGAATCCAAAATTGATCTCCTGCAATGTTATTTACTTTATTTATGATACAAATAAAATTGTTTTTAAGTAAAAAAGTTTCAATATCTGGTTTTAGAGCTTGATTTTCATACAATTCTATTTTTTCAACTTCAAGCCATAAAGAAGTTATATTAGAAATCATGTTTTTTGCACCTTGAAGAACCATCAATTCTGCACCCTGAACATCTAAATGAATAAAATCAATAGTTGTTATTTGATGCGCTTTACAAAAATTTTCTAGGGTCTCTGTTTGTATTGTAATGGTATTGTTAAATTTAAGCCAAGTATGAATTTCTTTTGTTTTTGAAGGTTTGTATAAGGACGAACTTTTATTACCAAAACCAGAAGAATTATCAGTTGGGTTTTCTTTATTTGGAGGTTTACCTGAAGAAACATAAAAAGTAGCAGTTCCTTTTTTTGAGGACAAACCAAGTTGAAAGGCATTCAAATTAGTTAACTTATAAAGTGTTTTATTTTCTAAAATTTTAGCAAAATTTTCAGGTACAGGTTCAAAAGCATAACATGAAGCATTTTGAAATAAAGAAAGATATCTTTTACTACTTAAACCTTCGCAAGCACCAATATCAAAGAAAGTTGCGTTATTTTTTGTATTGAATATTTTGGAAATTACTTTTTCTTGGATTTCTAATTTCATTTTATTTTTTTAACAATTTTTTTTAAAATAAAAACAAATATAGATTAATTTACTTTCTTTCTAAAAAATCTTGATAAGACATTTGAGTAATTGCTTTTCCTAATGAATCTAACTTTTTTGCATTTTTTCCTTCAGATAGAATAGGAATATTGCTTACAA
>JANQTK010000069.1:0-10047 GCA_030731695.1 Polaribacter sp. | reverse complement strand
GAATCTAACTTTTTTGCATTTTTTCCTTCAGATAGAATAGGAATATTGCTTACAAAATCATATACAAAAACACCATCTTTAGTGAGTGTTCCAAATCCTTTGTTAAATGTGTAATGTGCATATTGTCCATTGCCAACTTGAAACATATTTTTACCAAAATCAAAACCTGTTACATCTCCATTCAACAATTGCAGTAAGGTGTAAGAAAAATCAACTTGACTAGAAACAATATCTATTTTTGTCCCTGGTTTTTTTAAAGCACCACCTAACCAAAGCATTGGAATATGGAATTTTTTTGGCGAAAAATACGGACCTTCATGTGCTGGTGATGTATGACCATGATCAGCCATAATGACAATTAATGTATTTTTATACCAAGATTGTGTCTTTGCAAAATCAACAAATTTTCCGATAATACTGTCAGTATAGTGATGTGCACTTCTATATAAATTGTCTTCTGTGTCTTTGCCAAATTTATATTCTCCTTTAATTTCGTAAGGTTCATGACTAGATAATGTTAGTGCAATTTTAAAAAAGGGTTCTTTTTGTTCCGTTGATAAATCATCTTCAAAACGTTGCATAAAAACGTCGTCATGAGCACCCCATTTTGAGTTCCAATCATCTTCATCAAAATCATTTCCATCAACAATTTTTGAAATTCCGGCATTACGTAAATACGTATTCATATTGCCAAAATTCAAATCTCCTCCATAATAATACGAAGTTTCATAGCCCAATTCATACATTTTTTTGGGCAACATTGTCAAACTTCTTGTTTTGTTTGGCATTCGCATGATTCGTTCAACAGGTTGTGGATAATAGCCACTTAAAATGGCAGGAATTCCTTTGTCTGTTCTGTCTCCATTAGAATAAAAATTGGTAAATAACATTCCTTCCTCTGAAAGGCAATCTAAATTTGGAGTTACATCAAGTTCTCCACCTAATGAACCAACCACTTTTGCTGACAAACTTTCCCAGAGAATCAATATAATATTGGGTTTTGAGGTAGTTAAAACATCAGTTTTTGGAGCCGTTAATAAAGGTTTTCTTGAGTTTTCAATGATGGTATTTGCAATTACAGTAGGAAAAGCAACATATGGATTTTTTCCATCCGTTTTGTGCGCAATGGTGTTGAAAAAATTCCAAGTAAAATTTAAGGAAGCATGATTGGCAAACATATTTTCAGAAAAATACACATTGCTTTGATTTACAGGAATTGTTTGAAATCCACCACGAATTGGAATTACTAAAGCTCCAAAAATCAATAAAAACACGGGGAATTCTTTCCAACTTTTATAAATAACGAATGCTGATTTTGGAATTACAATTAATTTATAGAGTAAACTAAAAGAAATAGAAACCAGAATCCAACCTATGATTCCTGAAATCAATTGCGTTTTTGACGCAGAGGAAATCATCAATTCAGGCGTGTTTAAATACGGCAACAAAGAAGTATCTAAACGAATTCCCCAAGCTTGGTACAATCCAGCATCAATAAAAAGTAGTAAACTGATTAAAATAATACAGAAATACGTAAAATAATTGATGATGAAAATAATTTTTTTTGTGGCAATGATTTTTGAAAAAGCAAAGAGTAAAAAAGGAATAGCGCTCAAATAAGAAGCAAATGAAAGATCAAGCTGAAAACCAAAAAAGAAGGTTTTAAGACTTTCTAACCCTCCAATTTCCTTTGTTTTTTCGAGATAATATATTAGGAAAAATATACGTGCAAATACAAAATAACCAATCCAAAAAGAGGTGTAAGAAAGTAAAAAAATAATACTTTTTTTAAAGTTTTTCATTCGCTATTCAGTGACTTTTAATCGTGCTTTTACAGCAGTTGATATTTCAGCATAATCGTTGTTCAAAAATTTTAAATATCCAGTAATGCCAATCATTGCAGCATTGTCTGTGGTATATTCAAATTTTGGGATGTAGGTTTTCCATCCCAAATGGTTTTCAGCATTTTGCAAGCTTTTTCTAATTTCAGAATTGGCAGAAACACCTCCTGCAATTGCAATGTGTTTGATTCCGGTTTGTTTTACTGCTTTTTTGAGTTTGTCCATCAAAATTTCAACAATCGTATATTGAATTGATGCACAAATATCATTCAAATTTTCTTTGATGAAGTTCGGATTTTCCTTTTGTTCTTTTTGTAAAAAATACAAGATAGCTGTTTTTAATCCGCTAAAACTAAAATTCAAATTGGCAACTTGAGGTTTCGAAAATGGAAATGCTTTTGGATTTCCAAATTGTGCATATTTGTCAATCAATGGTCCTCCAGGATAGGGCAATCCTAAAATTTTGGCTGATTTATCAAAAGCTTCTCCAACTGCATCATCAATGGTTTCTCCTAAAATTTCCATGGAAAAATAATCAGTTATTTTTACAATTTGTGTGTGTCCACCACTAATTGTCAAACAAATGAATGGAAAAGGAGGTTTTGGGGAATCATCTTCAATAAAATGTGCTAAAATATGTGCTTGCATGTGATTCACATCAATCAATGGAATTTGCAATCCTAAAGCCAATGATTTTGCAAACGAGGTTCCCACTAACAACGAACCCATCAATCCAGGACCTTTGGTAAAAGCAACTGCAGATAATTGGTCTTTGGTGATATTTGCTTGATGTAAAGCTTGTTGCACCACAGGAACAATATTTTGTTGATGTGCTCTTGAAGCCAATTCAGGGACAACACCTCCATATTGCGCATGCACTTCTTGGTTAGCAATAACATTGCTCAATACTTTTCCATTACAAATCACTGCAGCACTTGTATCATCGCAAGAAGATTCAATTCCCAATATGTAAATGGATTGTTCCATATTTCTTAAAAATTTGACACAAAATTAAGTATAATTTTAAGGAAGCATGTAATTTTTAATTATAGAATTTTATTGTTTGCTACATTTGTACGTACTTTGTTGAAAGTGGCAATATTTTTGATAAATTCAAGTTGTTGTTATGAAGACTAAATCTCTTAAAAATTAAAAAATTGTTTAAAAAAATAGGAAAATGGTTGGGGTATTTTGTCCTCTTTTTGCTCTTTTTGAGCATCATTTTTTCTATTCCTTTTGTTCAAACAAAAATTGGAGCCTATTTTACTGAAAAAATTAATGAAGATTTTGGAACCAATATCGTAATTGAAAAAGTTGATTTTTCATTTATAGGAAATGTCAATTTAAAAGGAGTAAAAATTAAGGATCATCATCAAGATACTTTGATTTTTGTCTCAAAATTAAGAACTTCGGTAATTAATTTTAAGCGAATTTTAGACAATCAAGTCAATTTAAAAAGCATTTCTTTGGATGGAGTTGATTTTCATTTGAAAACTTACAAAGGCGAAACCAATGATAATTTAAGCATTTTTATTGAGCTTTTTGATGACGGAAAACCCAGAGATTCTCTAACGCCACCATTTATTTTAAAATCATCTAACATTTATATCAATAAATTAAATTTTAAATTAGTTGATGATAATAAAATAAATCCTATTTCTTACCAAATATTTAATGCAGGAGGAAATTTGCAAGATTTTTCGATTGTTGGTCCTGATTTTTCCTCAAAAATTAGAGGTTTGTATTTCAATGATTCCTATAATTTGCAAGTAACAAATTTATCAACGGATTTTACGTATTCATTGACAGGAATGAATTTCAAAAAAACCACTTTACAAACCGAATTTTCATCAATTTTTGGTGATATTAAATTTAGTTATAAGCGCGAAGACTTGGTAGATTTTAACAATAAAGTAAATATCAAAGCAAAGTTTTCTGAAAGTAGTTTGGCTATTAAGGATTTAAAAAAGTTTTATGAAGAATTATCAGGACAACACAATCTTGATTTTCAGGGAGATTTAAATGGAACATTGAATAATTTTGGTCTAGAAAAATTCAAATTAACTACACAAGGTGGAATCAAAATTGAAGGAGATTTGAGCTTTGTAAATGCCGTGAATAGCGAAAATGGATTTGTTTTTCAGGGAGATTTTAAAAATTTGATTGCAACTCAAAAAGAATTGAAAAGCATTTTGCCAAATTTGTTAGGAAAAACCCTGCCTTCATCTTTTGATAAATTAGGGCAATTTAATATTCAAGGGGATGTTTTTGCGACTCCAACTCAAGTAATTGCAGATGTAACTCTGAATTCTAGTATTGGAAAAGCAATTGCGGATTTAGAAATTGGCAATGTTGATAACATAGATTTTGCTACTTACAGCGGAGAAGTTTCTCTGGAAAGTTTTAGAATTGGCGTTTTGTTCAATGACTCAACTTTTGGGAAAGTTTCTTTAAATGGAACTGTAAAAGGAAGTGGATTTCGTTTAGACAATATCAATACAAAGTTCAATGGTGCAATTTCTCAGTTTGTTTATAAAGACTATAATTATAAAAACATAACCGCAAACGGTCAATACCAAAACAATAAGTTCAATGGTATTTTAACAATCGATGATGAGAATTTTAAAATGAAATTTAATGGTTTGGCTGATTTATCAACAAAAGTGAATAGGTTTGATTTTACATCCGAAATTGGATATTTGAATTTGAAAAATACCAATCTTTTTTTAAGAGATTCAATATCAAAATTAAAAGGAACTGTTGAAATTGATGTCGAAGGAAATACATTTGATGATATTGTTGGAAATGCTACATTTAAAAATATATTTTATACCAACGAAAAGCAAGAATTTAGTTTTAAAGAATTTAAATTCACCTCTTCTATTAAAGATTCTATCAAAACTATTGAAGTAAATTCGGTTGATATTGCTGATGGATATTTAACTGGAAAATTTTCATTTGACGAAATTGTGCAAGTTTCTCAAAATGCATTGGGAAGTATTTATAACAATTACGAACCTTATAAAGTAGCTCCAAATCAGTATCTTGACTTTAATTTTACGATTTATAATCAAATAGTTACTGTTTTTTTTCCAGAAGTTTCTATTGATAATAATACCAAAATAAAAGGTAAAATCCAATCCAATAAAAATCAACTAAAACTCACCATTTCATCTCCCAAAATTGATGCATATGGCAATGAGTTGAAAGATGTTTTATTGCGGACAGACAATCAAAATCCGTTATATAATTCCCATTTAACTGCATCCGAAGTTAACACAAAATACTACAATGTTTCAAAGTTAAACTTATTGAACAGAACAGAAAATGACACGTTGTTTTTTAAATCAGAATTTAAAGGAGGAGCCAATAACAAAGAAGATTTTAACCTGGATTTTTTCTATACAATTAACCAAGAAAAAAAATCTGTTCTTGGTTTTGAAGAATCTACTTTTGTATTTAAAAACAAGGCTTGGAAAATTAAACCAGATGAAACAAATACCGATAAAATTACTTTCGATTTAAAAAAGGACGAATTTTCATTCAGTCAATTTAGAATTGTTTCAGGAGAACAAAAAATTGAATTTACAGGAAATTTAAAAGGTTCAGAGGAAATATATTTATTAGCAGATTTCAATAAAGTAGATTTAGATAGTTTTCTCCCAAAAATAGATAGTTTGTCTGTCAAAGGAAAAGTAACAGGTCATCTTGATTTCATCAAAAAAGACAATGTTTATAATCCTGAAGCCATCCTAGTTATCAAAGATTTTGAAATTAATAAATTCAAACAAGGAGATTTAGCAATCAACATTAAAGGTGATAATTCTTTTCAAAAATATAGTGTTGATATGTCTATCAACAACGAAAAAGCACGAAGTATTGCAGCAATTGGAAGTCTCGATTTTTCTGATAAAAAACCACTGATTGATTTAGAAATTTTTATGGAAGATTATTCTTTAGATGCATTTAGTCCCTTAGGTCAAGATGTAATTTCTTCTTTAAGAGGCAGTGTTTCAGGAAATTTCACCTTAATTGGTTTTCTTGGAAATCCTGAAATGGAAGGTTTTTTATCGCTTAGAAATGCAGGTTTAAGATTTCCTTATTTAAATGTTGATTACGATTTTGAAGGTGAATCAACTATTTCTTTATTAGAACAATCATTCATTTTAGAAGATTTAAAAATTTTCGACACCAAGCATAAAACACGTGGAATTTTAAGTGGCAATATTTCTCACAGAAATTTTGAACAATGGTTTTTAGATTTAAAAATTGACACAAAAAACTTATTGGTTTTAGATACAGAAAATACAGAAGAAGCCCTTTTTTATGGAACTGCTTTTATGGATGGAACAGCAACAATTTCGGGTCTTACAGATCAATTATCCATTGAAGTGAATGCCAAAACAAACCCAAAAACTGTTTTTGTTGTTCCGTTAAAAGATATAGAAACTGTTAATAGTTTTGGGCTAATTCACTTTAAATCAGACGCTTTAAAAATAGAAGATAGACAAAGAGAAGTAGCAGAAGATGCCATCAAAGGACTTTCTTTAGATATTGATATTGAAGTAACTAAAGACGCAGAAGCACAAGTTGTTATTGATGAAGTCTATGGAAGTAAATTAACAGGAAGAGGTTCAGGAGATTTGCAGATTCGCATCAATACAAGAGGCATGTTCAATATGTTTGGCGATTTTACAATTGATAGTGGAGTGTATGATTTTAAGTATGGAGGAATCATAAACAAGCCTTTTATCATTCAAAAAGGAGGAACAGTTTCTTGGAATGGAAATCCATATGAAGCTAATTTAGATGTAACTGCCATATATAAAGCAAAAGCAAATCCCGGAGTTTTATTAGAAAATTACAATTCTACCAGAAAAGAAAATATTGATTTGGTAACCCGAATTTCAGGAGGATTATTTAGCTCAAAACAAGAATTAGACATCAAACTAACGAATGTTGATCCAACCATTGCAAATGAGTTAGAATTTATTTTGAATGATAATAATATCAATGAAAAAACAACACAATTCATTTCCTTGTTGGCTTTTGGAACGTTTAGAAACCCAGATCGTGTTTCGTTCGATATCAATAATAGCATCACAGGAACAGCTTCAAGTGCTATTGCAGCCGCTTTTTCTAGTTTGATAAATAGTCCGGATAGTAAATTTCAATTAGGAATTGATTATCAGCAAGGAGCTAATAATATCAATAATTTGATAATAGATGATCAAGTTGATGTTTCTTTCAGCACACAATTAAGTGATAGGGTAATTATCAATGGTGAATTGGGAGTTCCTGTAGGTTCGCAAACACAATCAAGTGTAATTGGCGAAGTAAAAGTGGAGTTTTTATTGAATAAAGAAGGAAATTTTAGAGGTGTAATTTTCAACAGACAAAATGAAATTCAATATTCTACAGAAGAAATAGGATATACCCAAGGAATTGGTTTGACATATCAGGTAAACTTTAATAATTTTTCAGAATTATTAACAAAAATTAGACGAAAAATAAAGTTTAAAAAAGAAGAAAAAAAGGTTGAAACTGGTAAAAAAGAAGAAGTAAAAAACAATATTTCAGGAGATTAATAAATGAATTAAAGTCAATCAATTAAATGTAAAATTTTTGGCGAAACTAAATGATTTTTTCTTGTAAACAAAGGGGTTTTGCTCTATAACGTTTTCGTAGTTTTTTTAGTTGAAGTCATTAAAAAGCCGTAATTTTACGCTATTATATTATGGAAAAAATAAAACGAATTGGTGTCATGACATCTGGAGGAGATTCCCCAGGAATGAACGCCGCTATAAGAGCTGTAGTAAGAACTTGTTCATATCACGAAATAGAATGTGTAGGTATTTATCATGGATATCAAGGAATGATTTCTGGTGATTTTATCGAATTGAATGCACGAAGTGTAAAAGGAATCATCAATAAAGGAGGAACATTTTTGAAATCTGCAAGGTCAAAAGAATTTATGACCAAAGAAGGAAGACAAAAAGCCTATAATAATTTGATAGCGGCAAATATTGATGCGCTTATCACCATTGGAGGGGATGGAACTTTTACAGGTGCCATTATTTTCAATAAAGAATTTAACTTCCCAGTAATTGGAATTCCAGGGACAATAGACAATGATATTGCAGGAACTTCACATACTTTAGGCTATGATACGGCATTAAATACAGTTGTTGATGCAATTGATAAAATTAGAGATACTGCAAGTTCTCATGATCGATTATTTTTTATTGAAGTAATGGGAAGAGATGCAGGACACATTGCATTGAATGCTGGTGTTGGAGCAGGTGCTGAAGAAATTTTAATTCCTGAAGAAAATTTAGGTTTAGAGCGTTTGGTAGAGTCTTTAAATAGAAGTAAACAATCAGGAAAAGCATCAAGTATTGTCATTGTAGCTGAAGGTGATAAATCAGGAAAAAATGTGTTTGAACTAAAAGATTATGTTGAAGAACACATGCCAGAATATGATGTGCGTGTTTCAGTTTTAGGACATTTACAAAGAGGAGGAAGTCCTTCGTGTTTTGACAGAGTTTTAGCAAGTAGAATGGGTGTAAAAGCTGTTGAAACCTTGTTAGAAGGAAAATCGAACTATATGGTTGGATTGCTTAATGATCAAATTGCATTGACACCATTAGAGCAAGCAATCAAAGGACAATCAAAAATAGATAAAGAATTAATAAGAGTTTCAGACATTATGTCTGTATAAATAAATATTTAAAATTATGATTAAAATAGGAATTAATGGATTTGGAAGAATAGGAAGACTAGCTTTTAGATCGTCAGTATTGAGAAAAAATGTACAAGTAGTAGCTATCAATGATTTGCTTGAAGTAGATTATTTAGCATACATGTTAAAATACGATTCTGTTCACGGAGAATTCAAAGGTGATGTTTCTGTAAAAGACGGAAAATTAGTTGTAAACGGAAATGAAATCAGAATTACTGCTGAAAGAGATCCTGCAAACTTGAAATGGGGAGAAGTTGGTGCTGATTATGTAATCGAATCAACAGGATTTTTCTTAACAGAAGAAACTGCTTTAAAACATATCGAAGCTGGTGCAAAAAGAGTTGTTTTATCTGCTCCGTCAAAAGACCATACTCCAATGTTTGTAATGGGTGTAAACCACACAGAATTGACTTCTGATATCAAAATATTTTCAAACGCTTCTTGTACAACCAACTGTTTAGCACCTATTTCAAAAGTATTGCATGACAATTTCGGAATCGTAGAAGGGTTAATGACAACTGTTCACGCTACAACAGCAACTCAAAAAACGGTTGATGGTCCTTCATCAAAAGATTGGAGAGGTGGAAGAGCTGCATTGCACAATATCATTCCTTCTTCAACAGGAGCTGCAAAAGCTGTAGGAAAAGTAATTCCTGCGTTGAACGGAAAATTGACAGGAATGTCTTTCAGAGTTCCTACAATGGATGTATCTGTAGTTGATTTAACAGTAAGATTAGAAAAGCCTGCAACATATGCACAAATTTGTGCAGCAATGAAACATGCTTCAGAAAATGAAATGAAAGGAATCTTAGGATACACTGAAGAAGCGTTGGTTTCTCAAGATTTTGTTGGAGATACTAGAACATCAATTTTTGATGCAGAAGCTGGAATTGCTTTAAATGACAACTTTGTAAAAGTAGTTTCTTGGTATGATAACGAAATGGGATATTCAACAAAAATCGTTGATTTAATTGAATATGCTGCTTCAGTTTCTTAATAAGAAAACTGTATAACTAAAAAAACCTGATAGCAATATCAGGTTTTTTTAGTTTTAAATAAAGCCTAAAGACTATTTTATAGCTATCATACTGATTTCAACATTCACAAATTTTGGAAGATTTGCTACTTCAACTGTTTCTCTTGCTGGTGCAGTTTCTTCATTAAAATAGGTTGCATACACAGCATTAATTGCTCCAAAATTATGCATATCCGAAATAAAAATTGAGGTTTTTACAACATTTTCAAAAGTCATTTCTGCAGCCTCTAAAACAGCTTTCATGTTTTCCATAACTTGCTTCGTTTCAGTAGTAATATCGTCTAAAACCAATTCACCAGTAGCTGGATTGATGGCAATTTGTCCAGAGGTATATAAGGTATTTCCGCTTAAAATTGCCTGATTATAGGGTCCAATTGGAGCAGGAGCTTTGTCTGTTTTAATTATTTTTTTCATTGTTTTTAGTTTCA
>JANQTK010000068.1 GCA_030731695.1 Polaribacter sp. | reverse complement strand
ATTGGGATTGGATTTTAAATGACTCCATAAAATTCTTAAAATCAAATAATTTAAACTTTTGGAACTTTCTGAATGATGGTTCTCAACAACCCATGGTTTTCGCAAATATCCCTGCAATTGCTATTTATTTTACGGATCCAGATGGACATTATTTAGAGTTTATTGGAACGTTGCCAGGAAAACACAAACCCGAAAAAGGCAGTCAAGTACTTACTTATGCTCAATGGCTAGAAACAGAACAACTTGAAAAACAATAAACTCCTTTTAATTTTTACCAGAAACCCTGAACTAGGCAAGGTAAAAACACGACTCGCAAAAACAGTTGGTGACGAAACTGCCTTAAAAATTTACATCTTTTTGTTGCAAAAAACGCGCGAAGTCTCCCTAAAAGTTTCTTCTGATAAAGCGATTTACTACTCAGTGAAAATTAGAGAAAATGATATTTGGGATACAAACAGCTATCAAAAACACCTTCAAATGGGTGATGATTTAGGTTTCAGAATGCAACACGCTTTTCAACAATCTTTTAAGGATGGATATCAAAAAGTAGTGATTATTGGTAGCGATTTGTATGACTTAACTCCTGAAATTATTGAAAATAGTTTTATACAGTTAGATACTTCTGATGTGGTTTTAGGACCTGCAAAAGATGGAGGCTATTATTTATTGGGGATGAAAACGGTACATCCAGCCATTTTTCAAAACAAAGAATGGGGAACAGCTTCTGTTCTCAGAGAAACTTTGGAAGATTTAAAGGATAAAAAAGTATCTTTACTTGAAGAATTGAATGATGTGGATGTTTATGAAGATATTGAAAACCATCCAGCATTTCAACAATTTTTAAAAACATAAATGTCACCTTGAGCGCAATCGAAAGGTAAATCAAAAAAAAAATGAAACAGCAACAATTACAAGAAACTATTGATTTCTTAAAATCTAAAGGTATTACAAATCCTCAAATCGGAATTGTTTTAGGCACAGGTTTGGGCAAATTAGTGCATGAAATTGACATCGAACATGAAATTGCTTATGCAGATATTCCAAATTTTCCTGTGGCAACTGTCGAATTTCACTCTGGGAAATTAATTTACGGAACTCTATCAGGAAGAAAAGTAATTGTAATGTCAGGTCGTTTTCATTTGTACGAAGGCTATTCTCCTTGGGAAGTAACCTATGGAATCAGAACCATGCACGGATTGGGAATTCAACATTTACTAATCTCAAATGCTGCTGGAGCCATTAATTTATCCTACAAAAAAGGCGATTTGATGTTGATTGATGATCACATCAACCTACAAGGTAGTTCGC
>JANQTK010000067.1 GCA_030731695.1 Polaribacter sp. | reverse complement strand
TTTTTAATTGTGGAGACGCCGAGAATCGAACTCGGGTCCAAACAAGCAGCTAAAAAGCTTTCTACATACTTAGTTTTTGTTTGTTTTTTCGTTGAAAAGCTGGTCAAAAACAACCTACTTTTCACTTAGCTTTTTTAGTTTCGAAAATCCCTCAAAGCATAAGATTTTCTATGTTTACTTTTACGATGCCCAAAAATGAAACGCCGCAAACCAAGGCTTTTCGTGGACATAAAGCTTGCTCACCTTGTGAGCCGAGGCTAATCTTACTTGATTTCGGATTAAGCAGCTAAAGCGTAGTTATCTTCGCCGTTTATAGGTTTGAAATAAGTTTTACAAGAATAATTTCATTCCTTGGTATGCTTACAATTTCACTGGCCTTGCTGTCAAAACCAGTCGTCCCCAAAATGTCAAAGAAACTTTTCATTCAAATGAAAAGTGGATTGCAAAAGTATGAAAAAAACCCCATTGCGAATCTCTTAAAAAACCAATATCTTCGAACAAAATTTAGTCCAATTTTTTACTGATTTTCTATCAGTAATTACAAAAATATCAAAACATGAAATTTGGCATCCTTAAAGAGCGTAAAAATCCACCAGACAAAAGAGTGGTGTTTTCTCCCGAAAAACTACAAGAATTTAAAAGCAAATTTCCTTCAGTTACTATAAAAATAGAAAGTTCAGATATTCGTGTTTTTACAAATGAGGCATATAAAAATGCAGGTTTTGAAGTTGTAGATGATCTTTCTGATTGTGATGTTTTATTGGGTGTAAAGGAAGTTCCTGTAGAAGCTTTACTTCCGAATAAAAAATATTTTTTCTTTAGTCATACTATCAAAAAGCAACCTTACAATCGAAAATTATTACAAGCAATTTTAGCTAAAAATATTGAATTGTATGATCACGAAACCATCGTTAAAGAAAATGGTGCACGTTTGATTGGTTTTGGACGTTATGCTGGAATAGTTGGGGCTTATAACGGATTTAGAGCTATTGGCCTAAAACAAAAAACTTTTGATTTACCTAAAGCTGAAAACTTACCCAATCAGCAATCATTAATCTCTGAATTGCAAAAAATAACACTTCCAAATATTAAAATTTTATTGACAGGTAGTGGCAAAGTTGCATTTGGAGCCAAAGAAATGTTGGATGCTATGAACATCAAACAAGTTTCAGTTGCGGAATATTTACATCAAAACTTTGATAAACCAGTTTTTTGTTTTGTGGATGTTTTGGATTATAATCAACGTAAAGATGGGCAAGTTTTGGATAATTATGATTTTTATGCTCTTCCAGAAGCTTATGAATCTGATTTTTTCCGATTTGTAAAAGTGACTGATTTTTTTATTGCAGGTCATTTTTACGGTAATGGAGCTCCCTCTTTTTTTACTACAGAAGATGCTAAAAAATCCGATTTTAAGATTCGTTTTATAGCAGATATTTCTTGTGATATTAATGGCCCAATTGCAAGTACAATTCGTGCTTCAACTATTGAAAATCCTATTTATGGCTATGATCCAATAACTGAAAAAGAAGTTGATTTTGGTGATGAAAATGCGATAGTTGTTATGGCTGTTGATAATTTGCCTTGCGAATTACCCAAAGATGCTAGTGAAGGTTTTGGAGAAATGTTTCTAGAAAACGTGATTCCTGCTTTTTTTAATGGAGATAAAGAGGGTGTTTTATCAAGAGCAAAAATCACTGAAAATGGGAAATTAACCAAGCGATTTTCTTATTTAAAAGACTACGTTGATGGAAGAGAATAACTTTCAAAATCAACAATTTTTACTTGAATTAGCCAAAGCTAAAATGCCTTTTGGGAAATACAAAAATTACTTTTTAATTGATTTGCCTGAATATTATGTGGTTTGGTATCGAAATAAAGGTTTCCCTCAGGGAAAATTAGGCAAACAAATGGCTTTGGTGTATGAATTAAAATTGAATGGTTTAGAGGATTTAGTTCGGAAAATTGGTGCTAATAATTAAATAAAATTAACCTCAAGATTTTAATTCTTTTCAACTTTTTTATTTTCTCTAAGGTATTTTTCAACAAGAAATACTGTGAAAACTCCAAAAGTATAAGCGATTAAATCTTCAATACTAAACGTTGTTCCTAATGTCAACTGAAAAGTTTTTAAATATTCATTTGGATAAAAATTTTTAAGATTTGTAAGTTGTAAAAACTCAATAAAATAGGAAATTAACAAAACAGCCAAAGCTACTTTATTCACAGAAAAATTTGTAAAACTTTTTATAAATAAATACAATAAAATTACTGCAAAATAATCACCTAAAGTATATCTAATGAATCCTTTAGTGAATGAAATGCAAATTTCTATAATCAGTATAATTGAGAATGCAGTAAAATATTTTAATTTCATTTTTTTAATTTTTAAACACATAACCTCAAATTAAATTGAGGTTATGTTTTTTTTATAGATTATTTTCCCAATCTATTTTTCTTGATGCATACATAACTGCTGCTAAAATTACAAACAAACCAATACTACCAACTAAAAGTGCATAATTTTCTAATTGAATAATAACAAAAATAAATGCATATAAAGCTGTTAATGAAGTTCCAATGAGAAATGGAAATTTCAGTCCTTTTAATATTGATTTTGAATACAAAGTAATTAATAAAATTACTGAAATCCCAGAAATTATATATGCTTTTAAGTAGCTACTGTGTTCAGAAATAGAAATCAATAAAGTATAAAACATGGTTAGAGCAATACCAATCATCAAATATTGAAAAGGATGAATGTGAATTTTACTCAATGTTTGAATTAAAAAAAAGATTAGAAATGTTAATCCAATTACTAAGAATCCATATTTTGCTGAACGTTCACTTTTTTGATATTCATCAACAGGAATCATGAAGTTAACTCCAAATGAAAAATCATTTAAGTCTGGAATTTTAGTATAATGTTTTTGAGAAAATGGTCTGTTTATATCAAGTATTTTCCATTTTGCATCAAAGCCATTTTGGGTTATTTTATCAGAATTGAAAGGCAAATATTCACCAATAAAATTGGCTGTTTTCCAATCTGATTGAATGTTTACATCTGTTTCTTTACCAATTGGAATAAATTGAATTTGTTTACTTCCTTTCATGCTAATATCCATTGAAAAAGACATTACTTTTTCTTTTGGCAAATCATTAATTTTTAAAACAGTACTTTCTAATTCATACAAATTTATGTTTTCTGAATTTAATTGTGTTAAGTTCCTGTTTTCATTGATAAAACTTGATGATGTAAAAGGGTAATTATTTTTATTGATTTCAATTTCAAATAATTTATTTGCGCCTTTTAAGTTGGTTGTTTTTACAATTATTTGAGTTTTATCCCATAGAATATCTTCATCTTTTATCTCTTTATCTGAGAAATTGGGTTTTATAAAATTGCCATTAATATTTATTTTACTTTGATAAACAGCCGTTTTATAAATTCCTCTAGTTTTTTCTTCAGGATTAATATTACTTGAAATTTTCAATTTTTCAGGAAATAAATAGGCATAATTTATGTTTTCTATTACTTCCTTTTCCCACACTTTTGATTTTTCGTTATAGATATTTTTTGTAAGATAACTTTTGTAAGGAACTTTTAAAATTGGTCCATAAAAAAGTACTTCCTCTCCCCATTTTTGATTAATTTCTTCAACCACTTCTTGTTGTCTGTTTTTTCTTTCAGTGATTAATTCTTCAATATATGAAAGTGGAATTAGTAGAATAATGATTAATATTCCTATCATAATCATTCTAGTTGTTATTGATTTTTTTACCATTTCACCAAATTTTCCTTGTTGTTCGTTACTTGTTTCCATAATTATTGATTTTTAAAAAATTGTTGTTTTATTGTTTTTGTAATTTAAAAGAACTTTGAAAAACAAAGTAAATAATCAAAAAAAATATTGTTTATTTTGTATGTATTAATTTTTCAAGAGCATCTATATGCTTCTTAAATTCTTGTTTTCCTAACTCAGTTATGATGTATTTTGTATTTGGTTTTCTAGAAATAAATTGTTTTTCAACTTTAATGTAATCTACTTTTTCTAGTGCTTTTGTGTGACTCGCTAAATTACCATCAGTTGCTCCTAAAAGTTCTTTTAGCGAGGTAAAATCAGCATAATCATTTACCATTAAAACAGACATTATTCCAAGTCTGATTCTATGATCAAAAGCCTTATTTATATGTTTAATAATATTTTTCAATTTTTTTGAATAAAATATTTTTTATTTCCTATCATACTTATAATACATCACAGAACCATAAATGATGTGCATAAATCCAAAACCAATTACCCAAAACCAAAATCCATATCCAGGATAAATTGCAGATATTAATCCCAATATAATTTCTGAATAACCAAGATATTTGATGTCTCCTAGTGTATATTTTGAGGCATTTAATAAAGCTAATCCATAAAACAACAGCATTAAAGCTCCAGTTTGACCATATTTTTGTTGGTTTAAAATAATTATGATATAAATTCCGCCAGCTAATAATGGAATTATAAAACTTGTTAAGAGTCTTTTTGTTAATGGATCCCAAATTCTTTGATTATTCTTTTTTGCCTTTTGAGTAGTCAATAATATAGCAGTTCCAATACTTAAAAAACCAACAATTAATAAATCTAAAATAACCAACCTAAATATTTCTCCATCTAAAATAAGATAATCATTACCACTTTGATTTACTAGCCAAAATGCATAACCTGCACCTATTAATGCATAAATTCCTGCTAAAATTCCAGATAATCCATTTAATGAAATAAATTTTGATGATTTATTCATTAAGTTTTTAATTTCTGAGATGTCTTTTAAATAGTTTTCTGTATTCATTTGTAAAGAACTTTGAAATGCAAAGTAAATAAATAGTTTTCAAATCAGCAATAAAAATCTAATTTATTTAAAAACTAATTCTTCACCATGACTCCATAAGTAATATGAGCAATTCCAAGAATTGAAATTGATGCATACCAGTAACTTGGAATCAAAAAGCAAATTCCGCCTAATAAAACACAAATCAGAGAAATAATTTTTGAGTTTTTATTGGATGGTTTATTGAATAAAAGTAATATCAAACCATAAATAACAAAAAATATTGGAGTTATTAATTCAATAAAACCCTGCTTCATTAAGAAAATTGATGAGATAAAAAGAAGTGAAAAACTAGCTGCATATTTCCAAAAATCATTTTTTGATGTTGGATTCCATAGAGAAACTTCTTCTTTCTTTGAACGTCTTCTGGCACTAAAAAATAGAGCAAATGATGAAAATAAAAACACAAAAATCAAAATTGAAATAATACTAATTTCAATAATTTGAGCAGACATCATTCCCATAGGATTGTCATCAATCAAAAAACCATCTAAAATATTTTTTATCAAATAGGCTGCAATTAAAAAATAAATTCCAATTTGGACAGCTGTAAATCCTTTCAATGAAAAATTTACTAAAAAATTATTTCGTGTATCCATAAATTATATAACTTTAGCTAAGATACAAAAATCATTCATTAATAATTTTTTTTATGAGGCCTGCAGAAGAATTTATTTTAAGGCAACAAGAACCTTACAAATCTATTTTATTACACCTTCAAATTTTAATTGAAAATGCAATTCCTGAAGTTGAATTAAAATTTAAATGGAAGATTCCTTTCTATTATTTAAATGAAATTCCTTTTTGTTATTTAAATGTATCAGCGAAAAAGAAATATGTAGATGTTGCTTTTTGGGTGTCTTCACATTTATCAAAACATTCTGAGCACTTGATTTCTGAAAACAGAAAAGTTGTAAAATCGCTGCGTTATTTTTGTATTGAAGACATTAATGAAACGATTTTACTAGATGTTTTACAAGAAGCTTTTTATCAAAAAGACAAAGGATTTTATAAAAAAAGCAACCCTAAATAAAAGGTGACTTTCTAATAATAAATAATTAAAATTTTGATTATAAAGTATTGATTGTTTTTCGAATTGCTACCAAATTGGATAATAATTTCTCCAAATTATCTAAATGTAACATATTTGCGCCATCACTTTTAGCATTTGCAGGATCAAAATGAGTTTCAATAAATAAGCCATCAACATTGTTTACAATTCCAGCTCTGGCAATGGTTTCAATCATATCTGGTCTTCCTCCTGTAACTCCAGTTGTTTGATTGGGTTGCTGCAAAGAATGTGTAACATCTAAAATGGTAGGTGCAAATTGACGCATTTCTGGAATTCCACGAAAATCAACAATCATATCTTGATAGCCAAACATGGTGCCTCTGTCAGTAATCCAAGCTTTGTGATTTCCTGCATCTTTTACTTTTTGAACTGCGTGTTTCATGGAAGCAGGACTCATAAATTGTCCTTTTTTCAAGTTGACAACTTTTCCAGTTTGTGCTGCAGCTACTACCAAATCTGTTTGACGCACCAAAAATGCTGGAATTTGCAAAACATCAACATATTCAGCCGCTTTTTCAGCATCCGAAGTTTCATGAATATCAGTCACTGTTGGCACGTGAAATGTTTCTGATACTTTTCGTAAAATTTTCAATGCTTTTTCATCGCCAATTCCTGAAAAACTGTCAATTCTGCTTCTGTTTGCCTTTTTAAAACTACCTT
>JANQTK010000066.1 GCA_030731695.1 Polaribacter sp. | reverse complement strand
AACAAATACATTTTATTGATTCCGTAAAAAGCAGAACCGTATTTGTCTTTATAAAATTGTAGCGGTTTTTTTAATCGAACCAATGCAATTCCACATTCATGTTTGATAGCATCACTCATTTTTTATTACTAATTATTGGTATGTTAATAAAAAAATCCGCAGCCAAAACTGCGGATTAAAATTACGATATTTTTATGTCAAATTGTGTTAATTCCTTAAACGCCTGTAAACGATTGGTAACTTCGGCTGTTGTTAAATCTTGCATTCGTTCTGTGCCAAATTTCTCCACACAAAAAGACGCTAAATTTGATCCATAAATAATGGCATTTTTCATGTTTTCAAAAGAAATATCATCGGTTTTTGCCAAATAACCACAAAAGCCACCTGCAAAGGTATCTCCAGCTCCAGTTGGATCAAAAACTTCTGCCAAAGGCAAAGCAGGCGCAAAAAACATATTTCCTTCATTAAACAACAAAGCGCCATGTTCTCCTTTTTTAATCACCACATATTTTGGACCCATTTCATGGATTTTTTTTGCAGCATTTACCAACGAATATTCACCAGAAAGTTGACGCGCTTCTTCATCATTGATGGTAATTACGTCTACTTTTTTCAATACTTGATGTAGTTCTTCTAATGCAATATTCATCCAAAAATTCATGGTATCTAACACAATCAATGTTGGTTTTACCGTCATTTGATCAAGTACTGAAGCTTGCACTAAAGGGTGTAAATTGCCTAGCATTACAATTTTTGCATCTTTAAAACTTTCAGGAACTACAGGTTTAAAATCTTCTAAAACATTTAATTCAGTGATCAATGTATCTCTAGAATTCATATCATTATGATAACGACCACTCCAGAAAAATGTTTTCCCTGACTTGATGATTTCAATACCATCTGTATTGATTCCTTTCTCATTCATCATCGTTAAATAGTCTTCAGGAAAATCTCCCCCAACCACAGAAACAATGCCAGTTTCAATACCAAACTGACTTGCAGCCAATCCAACAAAAGTGCCTGAACCGCCTAAAATTTTATTCGTTTTTCCAAAAGGCGTTTCAATTGCATCAAAAGCGACTGTGCCAACTGCCAAAAGTTTACTCATTTTCTATCATTTTTGTTATTCTGAATAAAAATCAAAATTAAAAGTTTTCTAAAACAACATCTTCGAAAGTTACTGTTATTTAGATTAATTAAGTTTTTATCAGTAATTTTGCACCTTAAATATGCAAAACAATTTTAAGGCGCAAAAATAAGTTTAAAAAATGACTATCAAAGAAATACAAGAAGAAATTATTGATGAGTTTTC
>JANQTK010000065.1 GCA_030731695.1 Polaribacter sp. | reverse complement strand
ATCGTTTCAATTTTTGAATACGAAGGCAAAGCACCATAATTTAGAGATGTTTTTAATCGAACTTTTATGTTGCCTTCAACATTTACATTTAAATCTTTGCTCAAGGCAATTGCATTTAATTTTGCATGTGTAAAAGACAGTTCTGTACTCTCTGTAACTTCTGTTTCTGGATCAGAAAAGTCGCCATTTTCAGCATCAATTTCTAACGTATATAGCAAAGGTGTGCTTACGCCATAATCAGAAACATCCCAACTAAAACTGACAGCTGTTTGATCTTTACTGTTTTTACTTAAAACAACCTTGGTAACTGTTGGATTTATCAATAAATTTCCATCCAATGGAGGTGTTGCTACATATACACTTTCAGCATCTGAGCAAGAATATAAGATGATGGAAGTGAAAAGTATTGCTACTATAAATTTTAAACTATTTTTCATATGATTTATATTTTTGATATTATTTTTCAGTATTTTAAAAACCATCAATCTGTTTTAAATTAGGATTTGCCAATAAATCTGCAGTTGGAATTGGAAATAAATTGTACTTGTCGTCAACTGCTCTTCCAAATTCGGAATTTCCTTTCCAAGCCCATAAGTAAGCTCCTGTAGTCAATTTATTATATCTAATTAAATCAGTTCTTCTGTGAGTTTCCCAGTACAATTCTCTCGCTCTTTCATCCAAAATAAAATCGAGTGTAAGTTGTGCATTGGTAATATTTCCAGAGGTACTTGAAGGATTATTTGCATACGCACGACCTCTAATTTGATTTACATAATTCAATGCCAATGCATTACTTCCTCCTGAACCACCTCTTAAAACAGCTTCAGCATAGGTTAAATAAATTTCTGCCAAACGAAATACTGGAAAATCAATATCAGAAAGATTTCCAAAATTATTTTTTTGTTCTATTGGATTTCCATTTCGATCTTTGTTTCTGTATTTAAAAGACGAATATCCATCTGTACTTGTTGAAATTGATTTTACTACTAAGTTTTGTCCACTTGTAAAAAACATTCCACGTTTGTCAATAGAAGTATCAGGAGTTGGAAACAACGCCGGAACTTGTTGCGTAAAACGAAATGCTTGCCAACTGCTTGACATGCCATTAATACTTGCTGGAACGCCTGCAGGACCCAAGGCTAAAAAATTGGTTGAATACCAAGTCTGATTGGTGTTGTCATAATTTATCGTGAAAATAAATTCGTTGGTGTTCAAATGATTATCACCCAACATCAACCATTCATATCTTGATTCTAAAGCATATCCTTCGTTAATTATTTTGGTAGCATATGTAATTGCTTCTGTATAATATT
>JANQTK010000064.1 GCA_030731695.1 Polaribacter sp. | reverse complement strand
CAAAAGGAACCAATTCTCCGTCAGGATTTTCTTCTGTTTGAGAACCAGGTTTGATGACTTTAAAATCGATTTTTACTCCTGAATTCATCAAAATATATTTTACTTCTTTTGCTGTTAAATTTGGATAATACGAACGAATCAATGCAGCAACTCCAGAGGTTGATGGTGCAGCCATTGAAGTACCACTCAATGGTTCATATTCGTTTTTTGGGACTGTAGAATAAATATCTACTCCAGGCGCAAAAACATCTACATTGATTTTTCCATAGTTTGAAAAACTAGCAACCAATTCTTCATTATAGTATAAACTACTTGCGCCAATCGTAATCACATTGTCTGCAAATTCTGTTTTTAAATCTTTAGAATCATTTGGATATGTTTCGCGAACGTCAATATCTTTTCCATCATTTCCTGCTGCATTTACAATCAAAACATCGTTTTTTGCTGCATACGCAATGGCATCAAAAACCCATTCTTTGTTGGGTGAAAAACGTTTTCCAAAACTTGTATTGATGATTTTCGCACCATTATCAACAGCATATCTAATCCCTAAAGCAACATCTTTATCATGTTCATCACCATCAGGAACCACACGCACTGTCATAATTTTTACAGTATTGGCAACTCCTTTTGCGCCTTTATTATTAACTCTTGAAGCAGCAACAATTCCAGCAACATGCGTTCCATGTTTTTCCAAATCTTTATCGCCAATTACATTGTTATTTCCGTAAAACTTATCATTGATATCATACAAATTATCTCCTAAATTGGCACGATCATTCAAGTCCAAATCATAGCCTTTCATCGCTTTCACTAACTCAATTTTATAATCTTTAACTTCATTCAAATAACCAATTAAATCCTCTTCTGTAGCTCCATTTTCTAACACTTTTTTGATGGTTTCTATTTGTGTAATCATTAACAAACTCGTTGGTTTTAAGCTGTCCAAATCGCTAATTCTCAGTTTATCTTTCCCTGCAAATTTCCTAACATCTTCAAAAACAGCTTTTAAACGTTCCAGATTATTTTGCGTTTGTTCCATATCTTGAATTTCAAATTCTTTTTGACTGATGGTTAAACGATATTCTTCTTCCAATTTTTGATACGCTTCAAAAGCTGATTTGTCATTTTCGTCAATTTCATTGGCATTTTTATCCCCAAACTTCTCACGTCCTTTTTTTACCAAACGTGTAATTTCTAATTGATCTGCATTGATGATTTTTCCTGATGCATTTCCTAAAAAATTCCAACCATAAATGTCATCTACATAGCCATTTTTATCATCATCAATCTTATTTCCTTTGATTTCTTTGG
>JANQTK010000063.1 GCA_030731695.1 Polaribacter sp. | reverse complement strand
GCAGTAAATACTTCATTAAATTTTCTAAAAAGTCGAAAAAAAAGTTCATTCTTATATCTTGTTGACTACAAGAAAGAAATTCCTGATTTTGAACACCCTGGTATTATTGAAGAAAATAAAGAAAATGCAAAGTTGATGTATCTAGCTATTAACACCCTGCCCGATGCTCAAAAAACTGCTTTCATTTTGGGGTTTATTGAAGAAAAACCACGACAAGAAATTGCCGACATTATGGAAATATCTCTGAAAGCAGTGGAATCTTTACTACAACGAGCAAAAGCCAACCTTAAAATAAAATTAAAAAGTTTAAACCCCAACCGAAGGAATTAATAAAAATCATTGTCTAATAAATATGGAAGATTCAAATAATTGGATAGACGAAGCATTTAAAAGTGTGCAACACCAAAAACAGCCAATACTGAATGCTGACATATTTTCAAAAATTGAGCAAAGAATAAACAAAGAAGGTACAAAAGTAATTTTGATGCCAATTTGGAAAGTCGCAGTTGCTGCTGCTGTAATTATTTTTATTAATCTATTGACGTTTAAAAATATAAGCAACACAAAACAAAAAATGGAAGTAACAGAATATCAATTAGGGACAAACTATAATTTTTATGCAAATGAATAAGTTAAAAATTTATCAATGGGCTACTTGGTGTTTGCTTTTGCTCAACCTTGTTATGCTTTGTTTTTTCATACTCACAAAGCCAAAACACCCCAATAATATAAATTTCAATAATGCTGTAAAGCAGGAAATGAACTTGAATGAAGAACAAGAGAAATTGTTTTTGATAAGTGCTGCTAAGCATAGCGAGCAATTGGGAATAATTAGCGATAAGCAACAAGCACTATGGCAATCCTATTTTAAAACACTTTCTTCTTCGGATACATTGATACAAAATGACAGTATAATATCTGAATTACAAAATTTAGAAACACAAAAAATTGTAGTTACTACTAAACATTTTAAGGAGATAAAATCATTTTTGATTCCTGCACAATACAAAGGATTCTCTGTGTTTCAGCAAAGGCTTTTAGAAAGAAATTTTAAAAAAGATAAAAATATTCCACCACCACCGAAGGATTTTTAAATTTTAGCTGTCTAAAGTATGAATCAAATTTAATTAAATAAAAATGACAAAATTAAAATTATCCATTTTCGGACTTAGCCTTTTGGCTACAAGTTTAATCCTTTCTTCTTGTAATAATGAGGATGAAAGTGAAACAGTTACACCAACACCAGTTACACCAACAACGAGTGTTTCCATTTTAAATACTGTGCAAGCTAAGTATAAAAGTATGGTAACAATCTCAACAAGTGGTAGTAGTATAACATTGAAATCTAATGGAACTCCAGACCACGTATCGCCTTATTGGGATGCTACTAATGCACTTTACGAGGCACAAATGTCAGGCAGTACAGTCAATCCAGGCATGATTGGCACGCAAAACTATGTGATGACCATTTCTACAAATCCTACTGAGGCAATTACCAAAGAAGCAACTACATTAGGACCTATTGGTATGGCCTTGAATGGTGTGCCAATTTACAATGATAGAGAAGGAGGAAATGTACCAGTAGATGCAGGTGTATTAGGTTCGTTTGACAGAGCAGGTGCTCATCCAGGACCAGGAAACACCTATCATTACCATTGCACGGGTGATTTTACAGGTAATGACGATTCAAATTTAATTGGTTTTTTAAGAGATGGTTTTCCCATTTATGCTCGAAAAGATAATGATGGTTCATATCCTACTAACCTTGATGCTAATGGTGGACATGTAGGAACTACGGCTGATTTTTCTACAGCTATTTATCATTATCACGCAAGTAATACGGCTTATTTGGGCAGTAGATTTTATATTTTAAAAGCAGGTAGTTATCATGGGGCTAAAGGCACTTTCACTCAATAAAATTATATATACTGCTATTACTATTTTATTATTTGGCTGTTCTACACCACTTGTTGAACAGTCGAATAATATTTTTGAAAAATTAGATGTTTCAAAAATCCCTAAAGACACTATTCTGTCAAACAGCCAATCTCTAAAATTACAAAACGGTGTTTACTATCGTGGTAATAAACCCTTTTCGGGTTATATAAAATCATTATATCAATCTACTCTATTGCAGAGCCTTGGTTCATATTTACAAGGAAAGCAACACGGCATTACCAAAACATTTTTTCCAAATGGTGAATTAGAAACCGAACGAAATTATAAAAACGGAAATGCTTATGGACGGCATTTTGGTTTTTGGGAAAATGGCAAAATGAAGTTTGATTTTATGTATTTCAACGATAAAAGAGAGGGAGTACAGAAACAGTGGTATGTCAGTGGTAGTCCTTATTATGAACTAATTTTTGTAGACGACAAAGAAAATGGAATGCAAAAGGCGTGGCGTGAAAACGGGAAACCATATATCAATTATGAAGTAAAAGATGGGGTTCAATACGGACTTCAAAAATCGGCATTGTGCTACACTTTAAAAGATGAAAAATTCAGATGAATAAATATTTAATTCCCATTCTATTTTTAATGCTATCCTGTAAGGAAAATAAAAAACACCTTCCTTATTATGATACGCCAGATTTTACGCCAAAATGGGAAATGGCAAACGAAAATACATTTCACAAAATCAGACCTTTCAAACTCATAAATCAAGAAAATAAAAGTTTTACAGAAAAAGATTTAGATGGTAAAATATGTGTAGCCGATTTTATCTTTACTACTTGCCCAGGCATTTGCCCAAAGATGACAAGTAGCATGGCTGACATTCAAAAAGAATTTATCAATGATGATGAATTGCTTTTATTATCTCATAGCGTAACACCTGAAAAAGATAGTGTCCCTGTTTTAAAACAATATGCCATAGACAAAAAAGTTGAGTTTAAAAGATGGAAATTATTAACAGGCGACAAAAATGAAATTTATGATTTAGGTAGAAGATATTATTTTGTTGAAGAAGATTTAGGTGTTAACAGCGACAGTGCAGTATTCTTGCACACCGAAAATTTTGTGCTTATTGACAAGAATAGGCATATAAGAGGCATTTACAACGGACTTGACCCAAATAGTATTCAAAACTTAATCAGAGATATAAAAGTATTGAAAGCTGAATAACTAATAAATAATGATCGCAAACCAATATATTTAATAAATAAGCTAAATAGTTTTATAGATCTTATCAAAGTTTGTTTAACAAAAAAAAATTTGTCTTTATAATAGCCTATTTCTCATTTACTAAATGTTGTACAACGTTTAGAATGAAAATAAAATCACTCTTGATTTTATTACTTTTTGCCTTTTTAAAAGCCTGAATTGTTTATTTTCAAATCATTCATTAAAAGGAAAAATATTTTGTTATATCAAGAATTTTAGCTTCCTTAAATTCTTGATATAACAAAATAGTATTTTATCTGTTTAATCTGTATTTAATGGGTGACTTTTCTTAAGTGATTTATTTGGTTTATTATAACTTTAATCTTTTATCCACTCTTTGCTTAATAAGGTTTAATACTTGGACAGATTTAAACACATAAAATTGAGTATATCTTTTATAAAAGTTTCACTTAAAATTTCAATAAAAGCATTTTGTGTTGGCTTTCTTAGTTAGATAAATAAGAATTTAATTTGATTTTTTTGGGATTAAAATATATAACGAAATAAGATTCCACAATTTATAGATCTTAAACCTATTTATTTTTAAGATTTTTAATAATATCCAAAGCGTCTTTTGTAAGTTGAATAATTTTTTCATAATCAAATTTACCATCAGCATCTTTTGCAATTAAATTAGAACCCATTCCAACACAAGTTACACCTGCTTCAAACCAAGCTTTTAAGTTTTCTTCAGTAGGAGAAACTCCTCCAGTTGGCATGATGCTTGTCCAAGGTTGTGGACCTTTGATTCCCTTTACAAACTTAGGCCCGTAAATATCACCAGGAAATAATTTTACAATTTCACAACCTAATTCTTCAGCTCTTGCTATTTCTGTTAAAGTACCACAACCTGGAGACCATAATACTTTTCTTCGATTGCATACTATAGCAATATCTTCCCTTAAAACTGGGGTTACAATAAAATTTGCACCCAAAGCCATAAATCTCGATGCTGCAGCTGCATCAGTTACAGAGCCAACACCCATCACCATTCCTGGCAAATTTTTAGTAACATATTTTACTAATTCTCCAAAAACTTCGTGAGCGAAATCCCCACGTGCTGTGAATTCTAATAAACGTGCGCCACCTTTATAACAGGCAGTAATTACATTTTTACTTATTTCTAAATCACTATGATAAAATAAAGGAACCATTCCTGTATCTTTCATAATCTGTGCTACTTCTAATCTTGAAAATTGTGCCATTTTTTTTTAAATTAATTTTGTTTTTATTTAAATTTAATTTCTTTGTAATATTTTATTAAAATCATATTGCTCAGGTTTGTCTATATATTTTGTTGCTTCTTCGTAATCTTCTTCGTGTATAAAAAAAAGATTATTTATGAATAAATTTACCATATCTGAATCAATATCGACTAATCTTGGTGGAATTTTTCCGTTTTTATCTTCAAAATCTTTCAAATATAACGGTGTAATATCGCCTCTCGAATTTGCACTAACAATGCAACCTGTTATGCCTTGGTCAAATAATTTTTTAACGCCAATGCCAAGTAAAGAACACAAAGTTAAATCGAACGCAATTGGATTACAACATCTTAATTCATATCCAAGTTCTACTGGTCTAGTTTTTATTTCTAATCCTAATTCTTTCAATTTGATTTGTAGTAAATAATTGAAAATATGCGACTTACTAACATTGCCTAACTCAGGATGACCATGTGCATCATAAGTAAAGTTAATTCCTGAATTAATAATTTCCCTTTCATCCATAAAATGAAAAACACCTTCACTTACTAATGCAACTCCATATTCAATTCCTTTAATTTTACATTTAATGATTGATGAGATTATTATATTAATAATCTTTTCGAAAGTAATGGTTGTTTTATTAAACATTTCTGGAATTATCATCATTTGAAAATGACAAGCTGAAGCAATTCCGAAAGCCAAATGACCTGCTGAACGACCCATTGTTGACATCACAAACCAATTTTCGCTTGTTCTGGCATCCTCATAAACTGTATTTCCAATTCTAACACCTTCATCTTTTGCTGTATGAAAACCAAATGTTGGATTTCTGTCAGGCAAGGGTAAATCGTTATCAATAGTTTTAGGAACATGAATATGAGACACTTTTATTTTCTGAGTTTGAAGATATTTTGTTACTCTGTTTGCTGTTGAAGCTGTGTCGTCACCACCTATTGTTACTAATAATTTTACATTGTTTTTTATAAAAAAATCAGCTTTAAAATCACTATCTTTTGGTTTGTATCTGCTCATTATTAGTGTAGATCCACCTCTACTAAAAATACGATCAGCATGATGAAAGTCGAAAATCTTTATTTCAGGATTTTCAGAAAATAATCCTTTATAGCAATGATGAACACCTATAACTTTAAAGTCGTCTTTTATGAATGTTTTTGCAACTGTACTTATAACAGTATTTATTCCAGGTGCAGGACCTCCTCCACAAATAATTGCAATCGATTTCTTCATAAAAAAAAGACGTTTTTTAAAGTTTTAAAAAAAGCCTACATGTTGTGATTATATTGTAGGCTTCTAAAATTATTATCTTGCAACTCTACCAGATGCATCACCTCCCATAAGTTTGGTAACTTCATCTACGGTTACTAAGTTCGCATCTCCTTTTATGGTGTGTTTTAAGCAAGATGCAGCCACTGCAAAATCTAATGCGTTTTGATCATTATCTGGATACGTTAGTAATCCGTAAATTAAACCTCCCATAAAACTATCGCCACCACCAACTCTATCAACAATATCAGTGATTTGATATTGACGTGTTTGTAGCATTTGTTTTCCATCGTATAAAACTCCAGCCCAAGTATTGTGTGATGCTGAGATAGAACCTCTTAAAGTGGTAATTACCTTTTTAGCTTTTGGAAATTTTGCCATCATTTGTTGACATACAGATAAGAATGCTTCTGCCTTTACATCATGACCATGTGTTTGAACTGCTAATCCTTCAGGTTTGATACCAAAATGCATTTCTGCATCTTCCTCATTTCCTAAGATGATATCACAATACGAAGTTAACTCAGTCATGATAGCCTCTCTATCTCCTCCAAATTTCCAAAGTTTTGCTCTGTAATTTAAATCTGTTGAAATAGTAATACCCATTTTGCTTGCTGTTTTTACAGCCTCCAAACAAACATCTGCTGAACTTTGAGAGATTGCAGGTGTAATGCCTGTCCAATGAAACCATTCTACACCTTTAAACACTTCTTCCCAATTTACCATACCAGGTTGAATATCTGCCATTGCTGAATGCGCTCTGTCATAAACGACTTTAGAACCTCGAGAAACAGCCCCTGTTTCGAGGAAATAAATTCCTAAGCGATCACCACCCCAAACAATTTTATCAACACCAACGCCTCTTTTACGCATTTCCATCATGGCACATTCTCCAATATCATTTTTTGGTAAACGAGTTACAAAATCTACTGAAATACCATAATTTGCTAAAGAAACTGCTACGTTAGATTCTCCTCCACCATA
>JANQTK010000062.1 GCA_030731695.1 Polaribacter sp. | reverse complement strand
CGAAAATTGGCCCTAATGAACATTTAATGAAAGATGGATATATTGTTGTATATCAAGATGTTCGTGGACGTTGGATGAGTGAAGGAGTATATGACAACATGCGTGCGTATTTGCCCAATAAAAAAGCTAATGAATCAGATGAAGTTTCAGATACCTATGACACAATTGATTGGTTGGTAAAAAATGTTGAAAACAACAATGGAAATGTGGGAACTTGGGGAATATCCTATCCTGGGCATTATGCAACAATTTCAGCCATTGATGCGCATCCTGCTTTAAAAGCAGCTTCTCCTCAAGCGTGTATTGGCGATTTTTTCTTTGATGATTTTCATCACAATGGCGCTTTTTTACTGAGTTATTTTAGAGCGATTTCATTGTTTGGAACGTATAAAGACACTCCAACAGACACTGCTTGGTATTCAACTCCCGATTTAAAAACGCAAGATCAATATCAATTTTTCTTAGACAAAGGGCCTTTAAAAAACCTGAATGATTATTTTCGGTATGAAAAATTGGATGTAAGTTCAGCATCAAACAAAGACAAAATCGATGATTTTTTCTGGAAAGAAATCGTAGAGCATCCAAATTACGATTCGGTTTGGCAAAGTAAAGGCATCATTCAGCATTTAAACAAAGTTCCATCATCAGTTGCAACCATGATTGTAGGCGGTTGGTTTGATGCAGAAGATTTGTATGGCCCTTTAGAAACTTATAAAGCCATTGAAAAACATGGAAAAAATAATTACAATACGTTGGTTTTTGGACCTTGGGATCATGGAGGATGGTCTAGATCAACTGCCAGAAATGCTGTAGGAAATTATTATTTTGGGGATTCTATTTCATTAAAATTTCAAACAGCAATTGAAACAAAATTCTTTCATCATTTCTTAAAAGGAAAAGGAGATAAAAATTCAGGATTGCCAGAAGCATATGTATATGATTCAGGCAAAAAAGAATGGAAATCGTATGATACTTGGCCACCACAAAATGTTGTGAAAGAAAATTGGTTTTTATCTGACAATCAAGAATTAACTATTGCTCAAAAATCATACACAGCCATTCAGTTTATAAGTGATATCAAACGTCCTGTTCCGTATTCGGAAGACATCAAAACAGTTTTTACACCCAGAAAATACATGACTGATGACCAACGTTTTGCTGCAAGAAGACCTGATGTATTGGTTTTTGAAACCGATGTTTTAACAGAAGATTTTACCTTAGCAGGAGATATTTTAGCAAAATTAAAAGTGGCAACCACTGGAACAGCTGCAGATTGGATTGTTAAAGTGATTGATGTGCATCCTGCTGATGCAGAAGAAAATA
>JANQTK010000061.1 GCA_030731695.1 Polaribacter sp. | reverse complement strand
ATCGTTTCAATTTTTGAATACGAAGGCAAAGCACCATAATTTAGAGATGTTTTTAGTCTTACTTTAATTTTTCCTTCAACATTTGTATTTAAATCCATGCTTAATGCGATTGCATTTAATTTTGCATGCGTAAGAGACAAAGTTGTATTTTCGGTAACTTCTGTTTCAGGATCAGAAAAATCGCCATTTTCAGCATCTATTTCTAAAGTATATTGCAAAGGAGTATTTACGCCATAATCAGAAACATTCCAACTAAAACCAATGGCTGTTTGGTCTTTATTGGCTTTGCTTAAAATTATAGTTGTCGCTGTTGGATTTATCAGCAATTCACCATCAATTGGAGGTATTGAAACATACGTACTTTCACTATCTGTACACGAATTGAATAGGGATGAAGTGAGCAGTATTCCTATAAAAATTTTTAAAATATTTTTCATACTATTTGTGTTTTATTATTATTCATTTTAGTGTTTTATAGCACTATTTTAAAAACCATCTATTTGTTTTAAATTAGGATTTGCCAACAAATCAGCAGTTGGAATTGGAAATAAATTGTACTTGTCGTCAACTGCTCTCCCAAATTCGGAATTTCCTTTCCAAGCCCATAAGTAAGCTCCTGTAGTCAATTTATTATATCTAATTAAATCAGTTCTTCTGTGAGTTTCCCAGTACAATTCTCTCGCTCTTTCATCCAAAATAAAATCGAGTGTAAGTTGTGCATTGGTAATATTTCCAGAGGTACTTGAAGGATTATTTGCATACGCACGACCTCTAATTTGATTTACATAATTCAATGCCAATGCATTACTTCCTCCTGAACCACCTCTTAAAACAGCTTCAGCATAGGTTAAATAAATTTCTGCCAAACGAAATACTGGAAAATCAATATCAGAAAGATTTCCAAAATTGTTATTTTGTTCTATAGGATTTTCATTTCGATCTTTGTTTCTGTATTTGTAAGAAGAATATCCATCAGTACTTGTAGAAATTGATTTTACTACTAAGTTTTGTCCTGATGTAAAAAACATTCCACGTTTGTCAATGGAAGTATCAGGAGTTGGAAACAACGCAGGAATTTGTTGCGTAAAACGAAACGCTTGCCAACTGCTTGACATTCCATTGATACTAGCAGGAACGCCTGCAGGACCCAAGGCTAAAAAGTTTGTAGAATACCAAGTCTGATTGGTGTTGTCATAATTGATGGTGAAGATAAATTCGTTGGTGTTCAAATGATTATCACCCAACATCAACCACTCATATCTTGTTTCTAATGCATATCCTTCGTTAATTATTTTGGTAGCATATGTAATTGCTTCTGTATAATATT
>JANQTK010000060.1 GCA_030731695.1 Polaribacter sp. | reverse complement strand
CTAATACCCCTCAAACTCACTTTCACTTTCAATTTCTATGGCAGTTTTGTTTGCTACAAACCATCTTGCAGATAAATTTCCTTTTAATATGATAGATTTTCCATTTACTTTTAACCAACTTCCTTCACGCAAACCCATAACTGGCGTATTGTTAAACACATGAAACTCTTTAATTCGTGTTTCACGAGTTTCACCCATGTGCGTAGAATTTTGAGTAGCATCAATAAAATGAGCATTGAGGTTGAAAGGCAAACATCCTAAGGTTTCAAAACTTGGTGGATATACAATTGGCATATCATTGGTTGTCATCATAGAAACACCACAAATATTACCTCCTGCACTTGTTCCTAAATATGGAGTTCCGTTTTCAAGTACTTTTTTTAAAACAGAAAGTATATTGTTTTTATACAACTGATTTACCAATTCAAAAGTATTTCCTCCACCTGTAAAAATAGCTTTGGCATTTTCTAACGCTTCTGTTGGATTGTCAAATTGATGAATGCCAACTACTTTTTTAGAAATTTTTGCAAAAGCATTTTTTACAATTCGAGTATATTCATCATACGAAATACCACTTGGTCTTGCATACGGAATAAATAGCACAGTATCAGCATCTTTGAACAAAAGACTTATTTCGGGTAACAAATAAGCTAAATAATCACTTCCGTAAACTGTAGAAGTACTTGCGATAATCATATTTTTCATACCTCAAAAATAAAATAATTTTACAATTATGCTTACAAAAAAAATAAAATTCTGGATTTAACATAAGATTACAATTCTATTAATATCAATTTAAGAAAGTTAACCTCTTTATTTGTTGTAAATAAAAATCTATGAAAATAAAAATACTTTCTCTTTTACTATTTATTTCTTTTCATTGTTTATCTCAAGACAATAGTTTTATTTTTAATGGAAAAATAATCGATTCTTTAAACATTGTAAAAAATGCAAATGTGATTAATTTAAACAGCAAAAAAGGAACATTTTCTGATGATGAAGGAAATTTTAACATCTATGTTTCAATTAATGATACACTTCAAATTAGCTCAATTGGATATGTAACAAAAAAAATACAAATTTTAAAATTGCATTCTCAACAAACCAAACACGTCATTTTTTTAAAAGAATTTACAACAACATTAGCGGAAATAATTATTAAAAAAAACAAATTATCAGGTTCTCTTTTATTAGATATTAAAAAAACACCCAAAGATTCTATTGGAGAAATCGTTAGAAATGTAGTTTCTAGCATAAAAAAGTTAGATTTTAATGCAATTTCAAAAACACCAATAAGTATTGATGAAGCTCATTTAACAAAAGCTTCTGTAATAAGATTGCCAAATTATTTTGAAGGTGTTGGATCTAAACTTGGAGGCAATTCAAAACCTTATCAATCAATGATTGAAAAAAAACAACAAGAGACTAGCATTGCAGATAAAATTTTATCTGAATTTGGAAAAGATTTTTTCTTTGAAAAACTAAAAATTCCTCAAGAGAAATATTATCAATTTATAAGTTTTTGTTCCTACTCAAAAATATATGAAATGCATAAAAAAGGAGAAATTTTTGCTTTGATTGAATTTTTAACATCAGAAAGCAAAAATTATTTAAAAATTATTAGTGAATAAAGGATAAACTTTATTCACTAATAATTTTAGCTTTAACAAAAGTTTAATTGGTAGCGCTATGTTTTTATAAACTAAAACAATAAATTTGATTTCATAATTAATCGAATGTTAAAAAAATTTCTTTTATTTTTTTTTATCCTACTCTTTAGTCTATCATTTTCTGCTCAAAAAAAGAATATCATTTTAAGTGGAAAAGTAATTGATTCGCTCGGAATTGTAAAAAATGCAAATATCATCAACCTGAAAACAAATCAAGGGACATTTTCAAATGACGAAGGTTTGTTTCGAATTTTTGTTTCTGAAGGCGATAGTATTCAATTTTCTTCTATTCAACATTATACCAAAAAAATTAGCGTTAATAAACAAATTTTCAATGATAAAAACATCGAAATTACTTTGACAGCTTCTACCTATATTTTAGACGAATTTGAATTAAAAAAACACAATCTTTCAGGAAGATTAGGAATTGATACTAAAAATGTTCCTGTTGATAAAAGGGATTCCATCCTAAAAAATGTGATGGATTTTTCAAAAGTAAACATGAAAATAGTAGAAGGTGATGATTATATTGACACTAGAGTGCGTCCCCAAATTGTAACTGTTGACCCAACTGCACGATTTGCTGGTGCTGGTGCAGGCGTATCTATGGCCTTCAAAAACTCAGAAAAAATGTGGGCTTTGCGCAAAGAATTAGAACGAAAAAAAGCATTTCCATACAAATTATTAACAGAGTTGGGTGACAAATTTTTCTTTGATGATTTAAAAATTCCATTGGATAATTATTTTCATTTCTTAGAATATTGCAATCCTTTAGGAATTGAAAAAATGCACAAAGAAGGAAAACTGTTAGAAGTGATAAAAATTTTACGAACTGAAAGTGTTACTTACCTTAAAATCATAAAAAATGAGTAAATTGGCGACTTATTTAGCGAAAAGCGTTTCATGAAAATTCAAAAAACTTTCCTCTTACTTTTAATCATTCCGTTATTTTCTTTTTCGGTACACAAATATTATTTGAGTTTAACACAAATCAAATTCAAACCTGAAACAAAATCAATTCAAATTATCATCAATGTATTTATGGATGATATAGAATTGGCGCTCAATAAAGATTATAAGATTGATTTACAACTTACTACCAATAAAGAATTGCCGAATAACGACGTGTATTTTGAAAAATATTTAAGAGATAAATTGCAATTCTCGGTAGATGGAACATCCAAAAAATTCAATTATATAGGCAAAGAATATGAGAATGATTTGGTGTATTTTTATCTTGAAATTGAAAATGTATCCAATGTTAAAAACATTCAAATCACCAATAAAATACTCACAAAACATTTTCCTGACCAACAAAATTTGGTAAAAACCAAGGTCGGAAAAGTAAATAAAAGTATCTTGCTGAACAAAGATGAAACCTCAGGAACTTTAGAACATTAATTAATTCAAACCTCAATACACATGAAAAAAATCGGATTTTTGGTTCTTTCACTTACTTTTTTGACCAATTCGTATGGTCAAATTACCAAGAAAGGACACACCAATGAAAACAAATTCAAACAAATGTATGATTTGTTGGCAACACCCAATGAGCAACACAACGCAAGTGGTGCTCCAGGAAAAGGTTACACACAACAAAAAGTAGATTATGTAATCGACGTCACTTTAGATGATGAGAAACAGAAAATTACAGGCGCTGAAACCATAACGTATCACAACAATTCTCCTGATAATTTAGAGTTTTTATGGGTGCAATTAGACCAAAATATGCGTGCAAAAGATTCAAAAACTCCAGATATCAATCCCAATAAAATTCCTGAAAAGTTAAGCAAAACTCGTTTTGAAAAAACTTTTGAGAATGAACCATTTGATGGCGGTTTTAACATTATGAGTGTTACAAATGTAGATGGCTCTCCCCTTTCTTATACCATCAATCAAACTATGATGCGAGTTAATCTTCCAAAACCTTTGGCTTCAGGCGAAAAATTTAAGTTCAATATCAAATGGTGGTACAACATCAATAATCACAGAGAGGATGGAGGAAGATCAGGTTTTGAACATTTTCCTGAAGATGGCAATAACAACTATGTAATTGCGCAATTTTATCCAAGATTGTGTGTATATGACAACGTTGAAGGATGGCAAAATGATCAGTTTTGGGGACGAAGTGAATTCGCTTTAGAATTTGGAGATTTTACCGTAAACATCACAGTTCCTGAAGATCACATGTTGGGCGCTACTGGAATTTTACAAAATGAAAAAGAAGTATTGTCAAAAACAGAATTGAAAAGATTGGCAGAAGCTAAAAAAAGTTTTGACAATCCTGTCATCATCAGAACTCAAGAAGAAGCTACAAAAATTGAAAAATCGAAAGCTACAAAAACAAAAACATGGAAGTTTTTTGCTGAAAACGTACGTGATTATGCTTTTGCAACTTCAAGAAAATTTATTTGGGATGGAATGGCTGTTGACATCAATGGTAAAACAGTAATGGCGTATTCATTATATTCTAAAGAAGCAAATCCTTTGTATGGTGATCATTCTACAAGAGCAGTTGCACAAACATTAAAAACCTATTCTCAATACACCTTTGATTATCCTTATCACAAAGCAATTTCTGTTGACGGACAAATGGGAATGGAATATCCACAAATTTGTTTCAATCCAGGAAGACCAAATCCTGATGGAACCTATTCTGACAGAGTAAAATATACCATGATTAAAGTAACTATTCACGAAGTGGGTCACAACTTTTTTCCAATGATTGTCAATTCAGATGAGAGACAATGGACTTGGATGGACGAAGGATTGAATTCGTATTTAGAAATGTTGGCAGAATTGGCGTACGATCCAAATTTCCCAATGTCGAGAGGATTGCCTAAAAATATTGTGAATTATATGAGTGGAGATCAATCAAGAATTGCTCCTATCATGTCAAAAGGAGATAATGTGTATAGTTTTGGAAACAACGCGTATGGCAAACCTGCAACAGGACTTTGGATGTTGCGCGAAACCATTATGGGCAAAGAATTGTTTGACCATGCATTCAAAACCTATGCACAAAGATGGATGTTTAAACACCCAACTCCTGAAGACTTTTTTAGAACTATGGAAGACGCTTCAGGAGTAGATTTAGATTGGTTTTGGAGAGGTTGGTTTTTCACTACAGATGTTACTGATATTGGTATCAAAGGTGTAAAAAAATTCTATACTTCTTCAAATACTGATGAATCTGTTACTTTTAATGAAGATACTTCTGATGGTTTAGGTTTTGCAACAAAACAATCAAAATACCATTATGAAATTACCTATGAAAAACCAGGAGGTTTGGTAATGCCAATCATTGTTGAATTTACTTACAAAGATGGCACCAAAGAACGCAAAACATATCCTGCTCAGATTTGGAGATATACAGATGATGAAGTAACCAAAGTATTTTCTAGCTCAAAAGAAATAGAAAGTATTGTAGTGGATCCAGATTTAGAAACGGCTGATGTGGATACTTCTAACAATAGTTTTCCGAGAGAAAAAAGCGATAAATTCGATAAGTTTAAAAAAGAAATCAAAGGATAAATTTATAATCCCTTATCTTTTAAAAAAAGTACTGTTTAACGACAGTACTTTTTTTTTGGTAAAGGTTTGTTAAAATTATAGATTTTTCGCTCAAATTTAATGTGAATTACTACTTTAGTGGGCAATATTCAATTTAAATCAAATCAATACAAATGAAAAGAATTTATTTAGTTCTTTTTTCGTTTTTCTTCATCACAAGTGCTTTTGTGGCGCAAGAAACTACTGAAAAAAAAGGAACACAAAAAGGTCATACTGACGAAAATAAGTTTCGTCAAATGAAAGATTTGTTGGCAACACCCAATGACCAACACACAGCTTCAGGCGCACCTGGACATCAATATTCACAGCAAAAAGTGGATTATGTAATGGACATCCGTTTGGAAGAAAGTACCAACAAAATTTATGGTGATGAAAAAATCACTTACCATAACAACTCAAAAGACGTATTGGATTATTTATGGGTTCAGCTTGACCAAAACATGAGAGCTGACGATTCTAAAACTCCATTTGCACAATCCAATGCAGCATCTGCTTTTTTAACTCCTGAAGATTTTAAAAAGAACTTTATGAAAGAAGGCAAAGGTTTTGGTTTCAACATCGAAAAAGTAACTGTTGATGGCAAACCTTTATCGTATTTAATCAACTGGACCATGATGCGCATCAATTTGCCAAAACCATTGAATCCAGGAGAAAAATTTGTATTCAACATCAAATGGAATTACAAAATTAACAACTCTGTAAAAGATGGAGGACGTTCTGGTTTTGAAGATTTTCCTGACGGAAATAACAACTACACGATTGCTCAATTTTTTCCAAGATTGTGTGTGTACAATAACGTAGAAGGATGGCAAAACATGCAGTTTTGGGGACGTAGTGAATTTGCGTTAGAGTTTGGTGATTATGAAGTAAAAATCACAGTTCCATCAGATCATATCATGGAAGCTACAGGTGATTTATTGAATGAAAAAGATGTTTTGACGAAAGAACAACGAAGTCGTTTTGATCAAGCAAGAAAATCATTTAAAGATCCAGTGATGATTGTTACGCAAGCAGAAGCTGAAGTTACGGAAAAAGGACGTGCAACAAACACTAAAACGTGGCATTACAGAGCCAATATGGTGCGTGATTTTGCGTTTGCAACTTCAAGAAAATACATTTGGGATGCAATGGCAGTAAATATCAATGGAAGAACTGTGATGGCAACTTCCTTATATCCAAAAGAGGGAAATCCTTTATGGGAAAAACATTCTACAAGAGTGGTTGCAAATACCTTAGAAGAATATTCAAAATTGACCTTTGATTATCCTTATTCAAAAGCTGTTTCTGTTCATGCTGACAGACAAGGAATGGAATATCCAATGATTTGTTTCAATTATGGGCGTCCAAATCCTGATGGAACTTACTCTGACAGAGTTAGAGATGGAATGATTGGTGTAATTACGCACGAAGTTGGTCATAATTTCTTCCCTATGATTGTAAATTCTGATGAAAGACAATGGACTTGGATGGATGAAGGATTGAACT
>JANQTK010000059.1 GCA_030731695.1 Polaribacter sp. | reverse complement strand
TTTCAACAAGCAGACACTATTATCGAAAGAACGTATCATTCGCCCTTTTTGCCTCACAATTGCTTAGAACCTATGAATTTTTATGCAAATGTTACTGCAAACAAAATAGAATTAGTTGGCCCAACACAAACTCCTGAAGAAGTTTCGAAAGCAGTTGCTGTGCTTTTAGATAGAAAAGTAGAAGAAATTACGGTTGAAATGACGAGAATGGGAGGTGGTTTTGGAAGAAGATTGTATTCAGATTTTGCGTTGGAAGTTGCGGAAATAGCAGCTAAAATTCAAAAACCAGTAAAAATGGTTTCAGCAAGAGAAGACGATATGACTACCGGAGTATATAAACCTTCTGTAAAATATCAAATAAAAGCAGCTATTAAAGACGGAAAAATTTCGGGATATCAGCTAAACGAAGCTGCCATAAACGGAAATATGTATGGCGCTATAGCGCACTTTTTTCCTGCAGGATGTATACCAAATTACAAAGTAGCAGCTGCTACTTATAATAGTAATATAACTACTGGCGCTTGGAGAGCTCCTTACACCAATTTCTTGGCATTTGCGGAACAAAGTTTTTTCGATGAATTGGCTGCTGCAATGAATATTGATCCGATTCAATTGCGTTTGGATTTATTACAAAAGGTAAAAAATACTACTGATAAACGCATTCAATATTCTGGCGAACGAATGGAAAATACCATTAAATTAGTCAGAGAAAAATCAAATTGGGGAAAAACTCCAAACGGAATTTATCAAGGTTTTGCGGCTTATTATAGCCATAATACACATGTGGCAGAAGTAGCAGATATCGAGTTGAAAGATGGTTTTCCAATCATTAAAAAAGTAACAGTTGTTGTAGATTGTGGCGTTGTTATCAATCTTTCAGGTGCTAAAAATCAAGTAGAAGGTGGTGTTATTGATGGAATTGGGCACGCTATGTTTGGTGATATGTCTTTTGAAAACGGAAAACCAACAGCCAAAAACTTTGATGTTTATAGATTGATTCGCATGCAAGAAACTCCGAAAGTGGAAGTACATTTTCTGCAAAACGATTTGTCTCCAACAGGTTTAGGCGAGCCAGGTTTACCTCCTGCAGGAGGTGCAGTTGCCAACGCAATCAATGCTGCTTTAGGGAAAAGAGTGTACAGCCAACCTTTTGTAAAAGCGTTGAAGAAGAGTTCGGTTGTAGGTTAATGAAATAATTGTAAATTCCTTGTTTCCAAACTTTAATATTTACAGTACACCTTTATTAATCCTTGTTTTTCAGGGATTAATTTTTGTAGGTCTATTATTTGTAAAGTATTTCAAAAAGAAAAATATTTCGGATTTATTTTTAGGACTTATTTT
>JANQTK010000058.1 GCA_030731695.1 Polaribacter sp. | reverse complement strand
AAGCAACAATCTGAACTATTAATTTTGCAAGAAGAAGACTTAAAAAACTCACTTATTTTTATTCTTGGAATAAATTCAACTCAGGCAAAAAACAATAAATACATTATTACAGACTCAATTTTTGAGACCACAGTCTGGGATTTACAAACCAATTTACCCACTTTAAATACCTATAACGATTTAAAAAGCACCAATAAATTAAGTTTGATAAAAAATAAAATTATCTATAAAAAATTCAATGATTTTGAATTTCGTCTGAATATGTTAAAAGACATTCTAGATGATAGGTTGAACGTTCATCAACTTAGAATTGATGCAATTGTAGAAAACGAAATCAATTTTATACCATTAATAAAGTTTAATATTCCAACTGTTTTTATTGAAAATGAAGAAGCAAACGACTATTCAAAGATTTTATCTCAAAAGAAAACAAGAAATCTTTTAGGAATGAAACTATCTTTTACACAAGATGTTATTAATTATCGAAAAAATGTAGATAAAGAAATTCAAGAATTACTAATTTTATTGACCACTGAATTACAAAATAGATAATGAACATCCAAAACTACATCAATGGCGAATTTGTAAATCCAATTCAAGATAATTGGCTAGATAATTACAACCCATCAAATGGGGAAGTGTATGTACAAATTCCGAATTCATCAACGGAAGATGTAGAAAAAGCATATTTAGCAGCAGAAAAAGCATTTCCAAGTTGGAGCAATACTACTTTAGAGGAAAGAAGCAACATCTTATCAAAAATCGCTAATTTAATTTTAGAAAAAATCGATTTTTTAGCAGCAGCAGAAAGCAAAGACAATGGTAAACCCATCAGTTTAGCAAAGTCTGTTGATATTCCAAGAGCTGCAAGTAATTTTCAATTTTTTGCAAATGCAATTACGCAGTTTTCATCTGAAGCACACGAAAGTGTAGGTTTACATGCAATGAATTTCACCTTACGCCAATCTTTTGGAGTGGTGGGTTGCATCTCTCCTTGGAATTTACCTCTGTATTTATTTACTTGGAAAATTGCACCAGCCATTGCAGCAGGGAATTGTGTGGTAGCAAAACCAAGCGAAGTCACTCCAATGACTGCTTTTTTATTAGGCGAAATTTGTAATGAAGCAGGCCTTCCAAAAGGTGTGTTGAATATTGTTCATGGTTTAGGAAGTTCAACAGGGCAAGCCATTGTTTCTCATCCAAATATCAAAGCGATTTCATTTACAGGTGGCACAAAAACAGGCGCTCATATTGCCAGAATTGCAGCACCCATGTTTAAAAAATTATCTTTAGAACTAGGAGGTAAAAACCCAAACATCATTTTTGCAGATTGTGATTATGA
>JANQTK010000057.1 GCA_030731695.1 Polaribacter sp. | reverse complement strand
CCCAATACCAACTTCCAGTAGATTTGTAAACGATTCCTATCATAAAACAAAGATGCCAATTATTCTTTAAAAGAAAAAAGCAAATCAATTATTATCAAATAATTTATTTGAGTAATAAAGTAAGTTTTAAGGACTAAAAACACCTTTTATTGCAAACAAAATGATATTTTAGTTTGAAGACTTACACATTTCATAAAAACATAAAAGATATTACACATTAAATATACTTTTTCTTGTAGGAATTAAATACCCAAATTAAACTAACACTAAAATAAATAACTAAAAAACAGCAGTTTATAACAAAAAATTAGTAGATTTGGTATACTCTCCCAAAAATTTTATTAAAATTATTTTATATGAAAAAAAAATATATTTTTTTGGTTCAACTTTTGTTGTTTTTATTTCCATTATTTTTAAATTCTCAAAGCTGGCAAACAGTAGGTGTCGAAGATTTTTCGAAAAGCACATACACTCCTAGTTTTGCTTTAGATAATAACAACATTCCTTATATAGCTTTTACGGATTACGAAAACTCTCACAGAGTTACTGTCAAAAAATTTGATGGTACTAATTGGGTGCTAGTTGGTGTAGTTAGTTCTTTAGGTGGAGTAGTTACAAAACAAAGTTTAGCCTTTGGTAGTGATAATTTCCCTTATCTAGCTTTTAGAGATGTTGCAAACTCAAATAAAACAACCGTTGTTAAATTTAATGGTACAAATTGGTTGCCTATTGGAAATATTGGACCTTCAGTGGGTTATTCTCAATCTCAAAGTTTAAAAATAGATAGTAATAATATACCTTATTTAGCACATAGAGATGCTGGTGTTTCTACAAGTATTACCATAAAAAAGTTTGATGGTAATAATTGGGTTGATGTTGGTAATAATTTATCAGAAATTAAAGCTGTTGAGGCAACTTTAGAAATAGATAGTAACAATGCACCATACATAGCTTATAGAGATAATGATAATTCTAGTAGAGCAACTGTAAGGAAATTTGATGGAACTAACTGGGTTTTAGTTGGAAATCCTGGGTTTTCAAATACATCAGTAAGCTCTGATGTTAGTTTTGCTTTAGACAATAATAATGTGCCCTATTTTGCTTACAGAGACTTAAGTATTTCTCCTGGAAAATCTAATGTTATGAAATTTAATGGCACTAATTGGGTAACAGTTGGAAATGTTGGTTCCACAAATGAAACTCAACTTTTTCAAAATATCGTTATTGATAATAACAACATACTATATTTAGCTTATTCAGATGTCGCTAATTCAGGAAAAACAAGTGTAAAAAAGTTTGATGGAGTTAATTGGATTACAGTTGGTAATACTGGTTTTTCTATTGGTAATTCTATTAATTTAACTCTTGCTGTTACAACTCATAATAAACTATATTTATCTTATATTGATAATAATACAGATAAAACTTCTGTTAAATCATACAATACTTTACCAACCGCAACTAATGTTACATATGCAGGGTCACTCACTGAAGGTCAGCAACTTTCTGGAATATATAATTATGCAGATGCAAATAATGATTTAGAAAATGGTACAACATACAAATGGTATCGTTCAGACGATAATGTAGGAACAAACAAAATAACAATTACAAATGCAACTGCTCAAAACTATACATTAACAGCAGAAGATGTTGGTAAATACATCAATTTTGAAGTGACACCAAAAGATGGAACTTCTTTTGGTGCTAGTTCAGGAAGTATATTACAAGGAACCGTTTTAAGCAATGTTAGTAATGCAGTTGTTATGACAATTGTAGGAACTAGAAACCAAAACGTACATTCACAAGGAGGAGGATATAATCCAAATACCAATGAGTTTTGGTATCCAGAAAACACAACTAATAAAGTCTATGTTTATAATGCTAACAATCAGTTTGTAAGATCATTTAATAGTGGTTCGCCTTATAAATATCAATTATGGATGGATCCAAATAGTACTACCGATTTTTATGCTGCTAATTATGCATCTTTTACATATACAAGGCAAAATGAAAATAATCAAACAATTTGGTCTTACACGAATCCAAATGGAGGAAATCCAGGAGGTATTACAACAGATGCAAATTTTGCTTATGTAATAAGTCAAGGCACATATAATATTGTTGTTTTAGATAAAAATACGGGTGTTTATCAAAGAACTATTGCATTACCAGGAGGTATCGCCATGTTTGGTAGTTTTGTTATTGCTAATAATCATTTTTATATTGGGGGTAATGCTGCTTGGTCGAATATTCCAAATAACCCGAATGTTATTCATCAGTTAGATATTCATGGAAATTATATAACTTCTATTGCTATACCAATAAGGCCAGATGCATTGGCTTTTAATGGTGAAATAATGTGGGTTTCAGACAGAAATAGTAATGTTTCTACTGGTATTAAAATTTCAAATGGAAATGCTTACTTCAATACAAATAGTGCAGATGTAACGCCACCAACAGCTATAGCACAAGATATTTCAATAACTTTAAATACTCAAGGAAATGCAAGTATAACTGCAGCTCAAATAAATAACAATTCAACTGATAATTCTGGGGGTGCTTTAACTTATAGTATTAATAAAACAGATTTTACCTGTGATGATTTAGGAATAAATCAAATTACGTTATCTGTTGCAGATGAGTCTGGTAATTCTGCAACAGCAATTGCTAATGTTACTGTTATAGGATTTCCTGTAAGTCAAGCTCAAAATATGACTTTAGCTGGATCTATTACTAAAGACACACACTCACATGGAGGAGGATTTAATCCAAATACTAATGAGTTTTGGTATCCAAATTACAGTAATAATACTATAAATGTCTATAATTCAAATATTCAATTAATCAGAACTTTTAATAGTGGTAGTGCAAATAAAATGCAGTTATGGATGGATACAGAGAGTAGCACCGATTTTTATACTGCTAATTATACTGCAAAAACTTTTACAAGAATTAATGAGAATAATCAAACAATTTGGTCATATACTTCTTCGAATGGTAAATCATCTGGAGGTATTTCAACTGATGCCAATTTTGCTTATGTCTTAGGTTTTGGTGCAAGTACGATAGAAGTTTTAAATAAAAATACTGGAATTTATCAAAAAACTATTTCTCTTCCTGGTAATATAAATTCATTTGGTGGTTTAGTTATAGCTAACAACCATATTTATATTGCAGGTGCTGCTTTAGGTTGGTCAACTATACCAAATTCAGATAGAACAATTCATCAATTAGATATAAATGGTATATATATGAATACTATTTATCTAACTAATAATGCAAACGCAATGGCATTTGATGGAGACACCATGTGGATTTCTGCAAACGTTAATAATACTGCTTATGGGGTTAAAATTTCAAATGGAAATGCGTATTTTACTGCTTGTAATACAGACACCACACCACCAACAGCTATTGCTCAAGATATTACAATAACTTTAAACGCTCAGGGAACAGCAACAATAACTGCAGCTCAAATAAATAATAACTCCATTGACAATTCTGGGGGTGCTTTAACGTATAGTATTAATAAAACAGATTTTACCTGTGATGATTTAGGAATAAATCAAGTTACGTTAACAGTTACTGATGAGGCTGGTAATTCAGCAATTGCAACAGCAAATGTTACAGTTATTGGCTTTCCAGTAAGTGAAGCTGAAAATATGACTTTAGTTGGTAGTATGACTCGAAATACACATTCATTAGGTGGGGCTTTTAACCCAAATACTAATGAGTTTTGGTATCCTGACTGGCAAACAAATAATATTTATGTTTACAACAAAAACAATCAGTTTTTAAGAATATTTAGTAGTGGTCAAATTAATAAAATGCAATTATGGATTGATTCAGATAGTACTACAGATTTTTATACTGCTAATTATTATGATAAAACTTTTACTAGAATTAATGAAAATAATCAAGTAATATGGACACATAACTCAACAAATAATTCTTATGCTTCTGCTATAACAACAGATGCAAATTTTGCCTATGTTATTGGTTATGGCGAAAGTAATATTGAAGTTTTAGATAAAAATACGGGAGTTTATTTAAGAAGTATAACACTACCTGGTCCTACAAGTACAAGAGGGATTTTAGTTGCAAATAACAAATTTTATATTACGGGATATGCAGATGGTTGGTCAATTTATCCCAGATCAAATGCAACAATTCATTATTTAGATATAAATGGAAATTATTTAAATTCAATTAATATAAACTACAACACTCATGTATTGATATTTGATGGTGAAATTATGTGGATTTCTGATGGAACAACAGCAAATACATCCATTGGTGTTAAAATTTCAAATGGAAATGCTTATTATACTTCCTGTAATGTAGTTAATACTTCACCAATAGTCACCAACACAACTTTCACAGGTACCTTAAGAGAAGGAGAACAACTTTCAGCAACTTACAATTATTCAGACGCCAATAACGATTTAGAAAGTGGTTCAACCTACAAATGGTATCGTTCAGACGATAATGTAGGAACAAATAAAACAGCCATTGCAAATGCAATTACTCAAACCTATACACTAACATCAAATGATGTAAATAAATACATCAGTTTTGAAGTAACTCCAAATGATGGTACTTCCTTTGGATCAACTGCTGAAAGCTCCTTGCAAGGTCCAGTGCAAGCTATCTTTGCAAATAGCGTTCTAACAGCACAAGATGACGATACTACAGTAGATAAAAATAGCACCAACAATATCATAGCTGTTCTAGCCAATGACGATTTTGGTGTAAATCAGGCAAATGCAACACACCCACTTACATTTACAAACGGAAGTAAAATAAGTGCAAGCGAACATGGAGGAGCCATTCAAATTTCAGATAACAATACACCAAATGATTTAACAGATGATGTTATAATCTACTCACCACCCAAAGATTTTGTTGGAGTAGATGTCTTTAAATACACCATCACAGACTCAGCTGGAGAAGCCAAAACAGCAACAGTTGTTGTAACAGTATTAGAAGGTAATAATCAAAATGCAACACCAACAGCCGTAAATGATGTAGCAACGGTTCTTCAAAATAGCACAGACAATGTTATTGATGTTTTATTTAATGATCAAGTAGGTTTAGATGGATATATAAATGGCGGATTAACCATGACTAACGGAACTTTATCAAGTGCAAGTGCCAATGGAGGATTAATTAGTATTGACAACAAAGGAACAAATGACACTTCTGATGATGCGTTTTTATATACACCAGCAGTAGATTTTAGTGGCGAAGATACTTTTCAATACACCATTACAGATGCATCAGGAGATGCCTCAACTGCTACAGTTACAGTCACTGTAACTATAATTGCAGATATACCAATTGCTACTGATGATATTGCAACTGTTACTCAAAATGGAACAATTAGTATGGATGTTTTAGAAAATGACAGTTTTGGAACAGATTTAGAAGCAAACATAGATGCCTTAACAGTAGCTACAACCTCAAATTTAGGTGGAAGCTTATCAGTTGTAAATAATGAAATAGTGTATACACCAGCAACAGACTTTGTAGGTGAAGATATTTTTACGTACACAATTAAAGATGCAACTGGAGATGAAGCTATAGGAACTGTCACTATAACAGTTACACCAAGTATAGTAGTGAATAGTACGCCAACTGCTGTAGCAGATATGTCTACAGTAAATCAAAATAGTTTTGATAACATCATAGCGGTTTTAGTGAATGATGATTTTGGAGCAAATGGTCCAAGTGCCACTCACCCATTAACATTTAAAAACGGAAGTAATACAAACGCTAGTGTAAATGGAGGCACAATAAGTATTGGAGATAATGGTACAGCAAACTTGTCTGATGATGTAATTATCTACTCACCAGCAAAAGATTTTAATGGTGAAGATACTTTTGAATATGTTATTACTGATGCAAATGGAGATGCTTCAACAGCAACAGTCACCATAACAGTGAATGCTTCTTCTCAAGTTTTTGTTCCAACAGCTGTAAATGACCTTGCTACTGTTCTGCAAAACAGCACTAATAATACTATTAATGTTTTATTAAATGACGATTTTGGCTTAGATGGAGCTATAGAAGGAGGTTTAACAATGACTAACGGAACTTTATCAAGTGCGAGCGCAAATGGAGGATTGATTAGGATTGATACTAAAGGAACAAGTAACACCTTGGATGATGAGTTTTTATATTCACCAGCACTCGGTTTTAGTGGTGAAGACACTTTTAAATACACCATCACAGACGCAAGTGGAGATGCTTCAACAGCTACAGTAACTGTAACTGTAACTGCATTACCGGCATTAGGGTATTCACCTGATACTGCAACAGTAACTCAAAATTCTACAAACAACATCATTGATGTTATGGCAAATGATACTGATGATGCAGTTTTTGGTTCAGCTGACACTCGTTTTTTAATTGAAAGTGTAAATCATTTAACAGGAACAACTACCCAAGGAGGAACAGTAGCATTAGAAACCTACAACACTTCAGATACCAGTGATGATGTAATTCTATACACTCCTTTAACAGGATTTGTAGGACAAGACACCTTTAATTATGTACCAGGAAATGATAGAAATGCGTTAGTGTTAGTAACAGTAACTGTAACACCTGCAGTTATAGTTAATGGAACTCCAACAGCAGTGAATGATGCGTATTCAATTGATAGAATTAACGGAACAGGACCTGCAATTGTGTACATCAATGTAACAGCAAATGATAATTTTGGAACAGATGGCCCAAATGCAACTCATCCATTAACATTGATCAATGGAAAAACAGACACCGCTTC
>JANQTK010000056.1 GCA_030731695.1 Polaribacter sp. | reverse complement strand
TTTCGCAGCCAACAGAAATTCAACAAAAAGCGTTGCCCATTCTATTAAATTCAAAAACCGATTTTATTGGCCTGGCACAAACAGGAACTGGAAAAACTGTTGCATTTGGGTTGCCAATATTGCATCAAATAGATGTTAATTTTCCTCATATACAAGCATTGATTTTGTCGCCAACACGAGAGTTGGTGCAACAAATAAAAAAACAATTGTTCAAATTCACCAAGTTTTCTGAAGAAAAGATATTTTTAGAAGCGGTATTTGGGGGAGAAAAAATTGACAAACAATTATACAATTTATCAAGAACTACACACATTGTGGTTGCAACTCCAGGAAGATTGATTGATTTGATTGAGCGTGGTACCCTAGACATTAGTCATGTTAAAACAATCGTTTTAGATGAAGCTGATGAAATGTTAAGTATGGGTTTTAAACAAGATTTGAATAGAATCTTAAAATTCACTACAAAAACTGATAGAAAAACATGGCTTTTTTCGGCAACAATGCCCGAAGAAATCAAGAAAATCATCAAAACCTATATGGATGCCAATGCGCCAAAAGTCGAAATCAATAAGGAATCTTTGGTCAATGCAAACATCAGACATCAATTTGCGAAAACCACCATCAAAGAAAAAACAGATGACATCATAGCTTTTCTAGAAAAAAGAACTTCGCAAAGAGGCATTATTTTTTGTAGAACCAAAGCGGGCGCACAAAATTTAGCCACTCAATTGATTGAAAACGGATTTTCGGCTGCTGCACTTGAAGGAGATATGCAACAAAAAGAACGTGACAAAGTGATGCGTGCTTTTAAAAATGAAAGTTTGCAATATTTAATTTCTACGGATGTTTCTGCTCGTGGAATTGATGTAAAAGGGTTGGAATTTGTAATTCATCATCAATTGCCAGAAACCAATGATTATTATACACACAGAAGTGGAAGAACAGCAAGAGCAGGAAAATCTGGAACCTCATTAGCCTTTATTTTACCATCAGAATTAGAACGAATTCATCAACTACAAAAAGAACTTTCCATCAAATTTACGGAAGTAACAGTGTAACATGGAGTTGATTTATACACTCGATATTTTAGGAACTTTTGCCTTTGCCATTAGTGGTGCTTTGGTAGCTTCTGATAAAAATTTCGATTTGTTTGGAGTATTGATTATTGCGTTTGTAACTGCTGTTGGAGGAGGGATGTTGCGTGATGTTTTGATCAACGCGCATCCTATCAATTGGATTGGTGATTTAAATTATTTATGGACCATTTTAGTAGCTTTGATCACTACTTTTTTATTCAAAAGTAAGATTTTACCATTGAGCAAAACCTTATTTTTATTCGATACCATTGGCT
>JANQTK010000055.1 GCA_030731695.1 Polaribacter sp. | reverse complement strand
TTTGTGCAGGTTTTTTACTCAAAGCAAAGCAAGTAGTGTGAAATATTTTTGATTTTTGAAGGATTTCAGTTGGGATTTGGTCTTCTGTGATGCAAAAATCTGCTGCTCGAAAAGGGATAAAATCGGGTGTTCCTTTTGATTTTGATACAAAAATAACACTTGTAGGTTGGTGGTTTATTTTTTTAATACCATCAACAGAAACATTTACTTCCCTAAGTTTTTTGATAATATATTCACCAAAACCATCATTTCCAATGGTTGAAATTAGCATTGGTTGCAAACCAAGTCTGGTTGTATTAATGGCAACGTTGGTTGGTGAACCTCCTAAATATCGGTGATAATCTCTTGTATTATTAATTAAAACATCTTCTTGATGTCCAATAAAATCGATTAAAATTTCACCAACGCAAAGAATGTCAATATGTTTTGTAGAACTGTTCAAAGTAATTGTTTTTTTAATTTTCGGCAACAGGCTCTTTCAAACGCAAGGCCAAAAGACCTGCAATTACGAAAAATACGCCTCCTAATAAAATGGCATTTACGGCGCTATTGTGTAAAATATTTTTTACAATTGGTCCAAAAGTTATGGTTTGAATTCCCATAGGAATAACGATCATCATATTTAAAATTCCCATATAAACACCTCTTCTTTTTTGAGGAACAATTTTCGAAACCATAGAATATGGAATTCCCATCATTGCTGCCCAGCCAATTCCGAATAAAATCATGGGCACTAAAACTAGAATAGGATCTTTGATAAAAGGAATGGAAAGCATGGCAAAAGCTGTTAAAAATAAACTGATGATGTACACTTTTTTTCCTCCCCATTTGAGTGCTAATGGAACCAATGCCAATGCAAATAAAATGGTTGAAATGTTATAAGTGGTATTCATTTTTGCAGCTTGACTTAATGCTTCTGATTTATCAAAACCTAAACTTTCTTGAAACATTGGCGAAATAAATTGCCAATATATAAACAAAGCATACCACTGAAAAAGATACACACTTGCCAGTTTCCACATAAATTTTGGCATGTCTTTAAGGGCAAGCATAATTTCTTGAAATGGTTTTTTTACGCGTTCAATAAGTGGCAATGATTTATGATGATTGATTTCTTCCAATTCTTCAGTTGATGGAGGAATTTCAGGAGTTTTTAAAACAGACCAAGCAATGGTTGCAATTGATAAAATTGCACCTAAAAAAAAGGAATAATACAACCAAGTTGGAATGATATTTAATGAAGCATCAACAGTATTGGGTGTTGAAAACCAATCTTGAAAAATAAAAATAGAAGCATTTGCCAATACAATTCCTGCACCTACAAACAAGCTTTGCATTTGATATCCAAAACTCAATTGGTTGTTAGGTAATTTATCGCCCACAAAAGCACGATAAGGTTCCATGGCCATGTTGTTTCCAACGTCTAAAATCCAAAGCAATCCTACTGCAAACCATAAAGTTGGACTGTAAGGAAAGGCAAACAAGCACAAACTTCCTAAAAGTGCCCCAATCAAAAAGAAAGGTTTTCTTCTGCCAAAACGTGGTGACCAAGTTTTGTCTGAAATGGCGCCAATAATTGGTTGAATAATCAATCCTGTTACAGGACCTGCAAGATTTAAAATAGGTAAATCTTCAGGATGTGCCCCTAAAAATGAAAAGATTGGATTGATGGCTGTTTGCTGTAAACCAAAACTGAATTGAATTCCCAAGAATCCCACATTCATGTTGAAAATTTGCCAGAAAGAAAGTCTTGGTTTTGTATCCATGGTTTTGTAAGTTTTTGTTTTTTTTAAAAGTGAGTCAGTGAATTTTTTTTTCACTGACTCCTACTTTAATTCAAAACTACATTTAAAAACTGATTTTTTACTTAAAAGCTATATGTTAATCCTAAAGACATAGAACGTCCTGGCAATGCTCTTGCTCTAACAATGTTTACTTGGTTTTCAACAATACTTCCTTCTTCAGATTCTGTGATTCCAATACTATCAAACAAGTTGTTTATAGAAAGATTTGCGTTTAAATTTTTTGTAATACCAACGTTTACAAAACTATTTACGATGGCAAAACCTGGCATGATCAAGTCGTTATTGTCTTGAGCAAAAGCTTTGCTTTGTCCAATAACACTCAATCCAAAAGTATTTTGATTTGTTTTTCCAAAAGCATAGGTTGGGATAAAACTATAAATAAAATCAGGCTGTCTTCTTGGAGCATTTCCTTCATTTGCGCCTGATTCTATAGATGCATTTGTATATGTTACACCACCTCTAACATCAAATCTTTCAGAAAATTTATATGTTCCTTCTAATTCAATACCCATAGATTTGTAATCATTTTCGATGATACTGTTTGATGTTGCTTCAAAACCACCCTCTTCTTTAGTGTTTGCAAAAAATAGTGTAGCATATAAAGTTCCTTTTTCAAAACCTCTTTTGTAACCTAATTCAGCTTGTGTGATGAAATCAAGTGCATTGATTCTGTCGCTATTTGTGTATTCTAATCCTGAGAATAAAATACGGTCTCCTTTTGCAGCAGCACCTCTACTCAAACGTCCAAAAACAGCTTGATTGTCTTGTAATTTATAGTTTAAACCCAATGAATAAGAAACGTAGTTATAGTTATAATTTACAGCTGTTACATTTGCGTTGTCAACTGCAAAAACATTTTGCTCAGGAACAGAAATTACGCCATCATTGTTTACATCAAACTCTCTTGATGAACCTCCTGTAAACGAACCATCCACTTTTCCGTTATCAAAACGTATACTTGCATCAATATTAAATTTGTCTGATGCTTCAATAGAAACGTTTGCATACGGTGCAGAAACATTGTATTTTGTATCGTAATTTCTATGTAAATTTCCCCAAAATGGTGTGCCATACGCATACAATCCGTTTTCACTTAATGGATTGTTTGCAGCATCAAACACGTTGATTAATCGTGCATTGCTATCACTAACTTCTTGCAAGTAAGAATTCCACAACCAAGACATAGAAATGTTTTGAGTAGATTTAAAATATCCTACAGTAAGATCTACTTTGTCAAATGATTTGGTCAATTTAAAATCATTCATAAAATTGTTGAAGTTGTTCAATTCAACATCAAACATGTGAATTCTTGATACCAAACTATTTCCAGAAACTGTTGCTCCGTTATTAGCAAATTGCAAAGTAGAACCAGCCCCAAATGAATTTGCAATCGTTGATGCTGTTGCAACTTGTGCAGGAAATGGAGAAACAAAGTTTCCGCTATTTAAAGAAAATCGTCCGTTATTATTGATTTTCCATCCTTCAGCCAAATCAAAAGAAGCTTCCAATCCAATTGATTTTGAGATAGGATTCATTCCGTCAGAAACATCTGATCTACGCAAAGCTCCATCAGCACCAAGACCCACATTTTGAGTTAAAAATGGTGTGTGAGAGGTACCTCTTGTTGCGCTAAAGTTTTGCAAACTATTCCAAGAAGGATTGCTATTGGTACCAGAAACTGAAATTGGCATTGGCAAATAAGCAACTGCTCTGTCATTTAAAAATTTTGTGTATAATCGTACATAGCCATTTTTGAATTCTTTGGTTAAATTGAATTTAAATTGACCTCCATTATCGGCTGTAAAACCAGTTTGTCTGATGCCTTCACCAACTCTATAAAATCCACCAACATGAAAATACAAACCTTCAGCAATAGGAGCTCCATAATCGAAATCGGTTCTAAAAGAATCATAATCCAATCCAAAAGTTGTCCCTAAAGTTCCTCCTTCTTGTTTTCCTGTTTTGCTGATTAAATTGATAATCGCTCCAGGAGAATTTGACGAAAGAGTAGAAGCAGAACCACCTCTAATAGCTTCAATACGACCAATGCTATTATCAAATCTTGTAAAAATATCAGCAGTTGCAAAAGACATGTCACCAAATAACAATACTGGCAAACCATCTTCTTGTAACTGAACATATTTTGACCCTCCAGATGAAACTGGCACACCTCTCACTGCAATATTTGAGTTTCCTTCACCTCCTGATGATTCTGAACGAATACCAGGAATGGTTCTGAAAATTTCAGCAGTAGTTCTTGGTGCAGATTGTGCAATGACATTAGGTTTAATAGTGGTAATAGAAATACTCGATGCAATTTTTGATTTTGGATTTGCAACTCCTGTAATTACAATTTCATCCAAAGATTCTGCATTTTCTTTGATGATGATATCAACTGTAATATTTTTTGAGTTGACGCTGATTTGTTTTTTAAAATTATCATACCCAATGAAAGAAGCAATCAATGTATACTCACCATTTGGTACATTTTGAATACTATAATTTCCGTCAAAATCGGAAGTTGTTCCTAAGGTTGTACCTTTTAAAATAATATTAACCCCAGGAATTGCCTGATTGTTAGTGTCTTTCACAATCCCTGTAATGGTAGATTGTGCAAAAAATACTGTTGATGATAGCAGCAGCACCATCAGAGCAGCAAACCTAAATTGTAACTGTTTTTTCATGTTAAATTGTAAATTAGATAATAATTTGAGTGTTATTTTGAGTAAAAGTAAATTTTAACACAAATAATTTTACAAATAAGCAAATCGAAAACGTTTTCGTTTTGCCGAAAACGTTTTCGATTTAGATAATTTTCTATATTTGTGAGATAATATAGGACACATTCATTTTCAATTTTATAGGTAAGTATGGTAACTCTCAAGCAAATAGCAGAAAAACTAAATATTTCAATTACAACTGTTTCAAAAGCATTGAAAGACTATCCTGATGTGAGCAAAAAAACCCGAAAACTCGTCAGAGAAACTGCTTCTATGTTGCATTACAAACCCAATTCTTTTGCGGTAAATTTAAGAACAAAAGAGTCAAAAACAATTGGATTGATTATTCCTGAAATTGTACATCATTTCTTTTCAAGTGTCATCAAAGGCATTATTTCTCAAGCAGAAAAAAAAGGCTATTTGGTAATTACATTGCAATCAAATGAGTCGTATGAATTGGAAAAACAACAAATAGAACTCCTTTTAAATAAAAGAGTAGATGGAATTTTAATTTCATTGGCAAATGGCACTGCAGATTATAAACATCTGACAGAAATCATCGAAAATGAAACACCTTTAGTAATGTTTGATAAAATTGCCAAAGTGGTGAAATGCTCGAAAGTAATCATTGATGACAGAAAAGCTGCCTACAAAGCAACCCAACATTTGATTGATATTGGGTGTAAAAGAATTGCCCATTTTAGAGGTCCTTTATTGCCACAAAATTCCATTGACCGCTTTTTGGGGTACAAACAAGCATTGCTCGACAATCAAATTCCATACGATTCTTCACTTGTATATCTTTTAAATGACATGAGTTTTGAGGAAGGAAAATTTTATGCAAAACAATTGTTGCAAGACCATAAAGATGTTGACGGAATTTTTATCAATACGGATTTGGTTGCGATTGGTGCTATTACAGAGTTTAACAAGCAAGGCATTAAAATTCCTGAACAAATAAATATTGTTGGGTTTAGCAATTGGTTCATGGCATCAGTAATTTCACCATCACTCACAACCATCAATCAACCAGGGTTTGAGATGGGAAAAAAGGCGTTTAAACTTTTATATAAAGAAATCAGAGATAAAAAAGAGAAAAAGAGCATTGTTTACCGAGACGAAATTTTAGAAACCAATTTAGTGATCAGAGAATCCACCAAAAATTAGTCTTTTAAAAACTGAATATTTCGCTGTAATCCAGCAAATTTTGTTCGTTTGACAGCTGATTTTTGAAATACTTTTTGAAAAGTTTCTTGCGTAATTTCTTCCCAATCTCGTTTTGAGAATTGTAAAAGTTCCTCTTTTGGATGAAACAAAGGTTCGTTATGTGCTTTCGAAAATCGATTCCAAGGACATACATCTTGGCAAATATCACAACCAAAAATCCAATCATCTAATTGGTTTTTAAAATCAGAAGGAATATTTTCTTTCAATTCGATGGTAAAATAGGAGATACACTTACTTGCATCCACAGTATTGTTGGGCAAAATGGCTGCTGTTGGACAAGCATCAATGCATTTTGTGCACGTACCACAATGATTGGTGGTTGTTGGATGGTCATATTCCAATTCTAAATCAACAATCAATTCAGCCAAAAAAAAGAACGAACCTTGCTGTTTTTGAATCAGTAAACTGTGTTTTCCATTCCAACCCAAACCTGCTTTTTCTGCCCAAGCACGTTCTAAAACAGGCGCAGAATCTACAAAACAACGCCCAGAAACTTCGCCAATTTCTTGCTGAATATTGGCTAATAATTCACGCAATTTTTCTTTAATGACATGATGATAATCCTCACCATAAGCGTATTTGGAGATTTTATACGAATCAAAATTTTGTTGCTGTTCAGGATAATAATTATAGGCTAATGAAATCACAGATTTTGCATCATCCACCAACAAACGGGGATCTAAACGCTTGTCAAAATGATTTTCCATATAACTCATTTCGCCATGAAAACCCTGTTGCAGCCATTTTTCTAAACGTGGAGCTTCGTTTTCTAAAAAAGTTGCTTTGGCAATACCACAATCTAAAAAACCCAAACGTTTGGCTTCTTGTTTGATGAAATGGGAGTGTTTTGCTTTCATTCGTGGTAAAGATAGGAATGCTTTATCAATGATACAATGAGTTTTTGAAATATTGGAATTTTTATAACCGAGTGAAATATTATAAAATAAACTGGTAGGTACTAGTAGGTAAATTAAAAAAAATGTATATATTTACCACATGAATTTACACTCCTTTCATAGCGAATCAAAAATTCCGAAATACAAACAATTGGTAGCTTCTATTGAGGCGTCAATTGCAGATGGTTCCTTGAAAAAAGACGATCAATT